>CAHJWV010000452.1 GCA_903643055.1 Burkholderiales bacterium
GCTTGCCTCGCCGCGTGGTCTTCGATCAGTTCGTGCACCGCTCGCGCGTTCGGGTAGCTCGTTGGGTTGTCGCTCCACTGCTGCAGTTGCGAGCGCTGTGCATCGCTCAGCAAATCGATCTCGCCCAGGGCGGCTTGAGGCGCTTCGCTGAGCAGGGTCAATGCACGCTCGACCTGCTGCGCCAGCTCAGTCGTCGCCTCGCTGCTGAAGCGATCCAGCGCGTGGCCGAAGCCGAGCAGCAAACCTTCGGCGCTCAGGTGCACGGCCAGCGTCATCGGGTAATGGGTCTCCTCGCGATGAACCACGGCGCCAAAGCGCAGGCCCGTGGCCGGCGATGAGCGCAAGGCCTCATCGACCGGGTAGTTCTCGAACACGACGATGCTGTCGAACAGCGGCTGCCCGCCGTGGCCGGCCCAGCGCTGGATGTCGTACAGCGGCGTCTGTTCATGCTCGCGCGCCGCCAGGTTCTGCGCCTGCAAGGCGCGCATCCAATCGCCGACGCGCTCGGCGGCCGGCGTGGCCGCGATCACCGGCAAGGTGTTGATGAACAGGCCCAGCATCTGCTGCGCACCGGCCAATTCGGCCGGACGGCCAGCCACCGTCGCGCCGAAGCAGACGGTCGCCTGCCCGGTGCGGCGCGCCAGCACCAGCGCCCACGCGGCCTGCACCAGCGTGTTGACGGTGACGCGCTCGCGCCGTGCGGCCGCCTGCAAGCCTTGCAGGCGCTGCGCATCGAGCTGCAGTCGGTGCAGCCCCTGGCGGCTCGCGTTGTCTTTGGTGCGCTCTTTGGCTACGGCATTTTCGCTAGCCACCTCGTTAGTGATACTGCGGTCTGATGATGCGTTATCCCGATGCGCCGGTACGAGCCGTGTCGGCGCCTCCAGCGCGGCCAGCTGGCCGCGCCAGAAGGTTTCATCCTCGGCCGTCGATCGGGTCTGCAGCCATTCGATGTGGTCGCGGTAGCGGCCCGCCGGTGCGCCCAGGCTGCTTCCGCTGCCCGTGGGGTCACAAGCCGCCATCACTTCGGCCAGCATCTGCGCGGTGCTCCAGCCATCGAGCAGCAGATGGTGGCTGGTCCAGACCATCTGATGGCGCGCATCGCTGGTGCGCACCAGCGCCAGGCGCATCAGCGGCGGGCGCGTCAGGTCGAAGCCTGGCGCCAACTCTGCCGCGGCGAGCGCGGCCAGCGCCTGCGTCAGGCCGGCACGGCCGCGCCAGTCGAGCGTTTGCATCGGCAGCTCGGCACGGCGCGCGACCCATTGCAGCGGCGGCTCGGCCTCGGTCAGAAAGCCGGTGCGCAGCACGTCGTGGCGGGCCAGCACGGTTTGCCATGCGCGGCGGAAACGCGCGGGCTCGACCCCTTCGATGTCGATGCATAACTGTGTCAGGTAGGCGCTGCCGTCCGGCTGTGACAGGCTGTGGAACAGCATGCCGGCCTGCATCGGCGACAGCGGGTAGAGATCGGCCAGCGCCTGCGGCGGCACCGGCAGGCGATCGAGCGCCGACTGTGTCAGCCCGGCCAGCGGCACATCCGATGGCGTCAGGCCCGCCGCACCCGAAGTGCAATGCGCAATCACCGCTTCCAATTCGCACTGCAAACCCTGCAGCAAGGCTTGCACTGCCTCCGGTTCATGGCGCGCGCGGCTGTAGCTCAGTATCAGTTCCAGCTCACCGCCTTGCACGCGACCATCGATCGCGATCTCATGCAGGCGCGGCGCGGCTTCGTCCTGCCAGGCACCTGCGTGCCGTTCGGCCTGCACCCATTGCCAGGGCGCATCGCCACCCAGCAAGCCATCGAAGCTGCCGAGGTAGTTGAACACCACCGGCGAGCGCGGCTGCTGCAGTGCTGCGCGTTGCGCCGGCGTGCCGAAGTGCTTCAGCACGCCGTGGCCGAGGCCGCGGCCGGGCACCTGGCGCAGGCCTTCCTTGACCTGCTTCACGGCATCGCCCAACTCGCCCAGCGGCCGCAGCCGCACCGGGTACAGGCTGGTGAACCAGCCGACGGTGCGTGACAGATCGATGCCCGCATCGACATCTTCGCGGCCATGGCCTTCGACATCGACATCCACCTGCGGCTCGCCGGTCCAGGCGCACAGCGCGCGGCCGAGCGCGGTCAGCAGCAGGTCGTTGACCTGCGTGCGGTAAGCCGCGGGCGCGTTTTTCAGCAAGGCCTCGGTCTGCGCGCGGCCGAGCCGCCAGCTCAGTTCGGCCTGCAGGCCGGCGGTGTTGGCGCCATCCGGGTGCTGACACGGTAAGGGCAACGCGTTTGAAGACGTGTTTGAAGACGTGTTTAAAGAGAAGGCCTGCCAATGGGCCAACTCGGCGGCCCGGTCGGCCGCACCGGCCTGCAAGGACAGCGCCCAGTCTTTCAGCGAACTGGTCTTGGCCGGCAGCACGATCGCCTGGCCGGCGCAGGCTTGCGCATAGGCGGTGCCCAGGTCTTCGAGCAAAACCCGCCACGACACCCCGTCGACCACCAGATGGTGCGCGACCAGTAGCAAGCGCCACGATCCGTCGTCACCCTCCACAGCCAGCGCGCGCAGCAGCGGGCCTTGCGCCAGATCGAGGCTGCGCTGCGCGGCTTCGCACAGCGCCTGCCATGAGCCTCTGCCGGCGCGGCGCACCCACAGCAACTCTGGCTGCTGTGCCGGGTTCAACGGCGCGTAGCGCTGGCGCCAGCGGCCCGCCTCGCCGTCACCGGCCTCGAATTCAAAGCGCAGCCACAGCGCATCGTGGTGTTCGACGATCGCCGCCAGCGCCTGCTGCAGCGGCGCCATCTGCAGCGCTTGACTGGCCTGCCCTTGCGTCTGTGTTTGCGTTTGCGTTTGCGTTTGCAACAGCACCGCCTGATTCCAGTGCGAACGGTTCCACTGCGCGCGCTGTGCAGCAGCCGGGTTCGGCAGGCTGAAGAATTCGGCCTGGATCGGCAGCAGCGGCAATTCGCCATCGACTGACACAGAAGCCCTTGGCGCCCACGCGTCTGACACAGAAAGCGAGGCCGCCGGTGCTGCGATCGCCGACATCACCGCCGCCAGCCGCGCCACCGTCTGCCGCTCGAACAATTGCTTCGGCGTCAGCTTACAGCCCAGGCGCCGGGCCCGCGCGACGATCTGCAGGCTCAGGATCGAATCGCCGCCCAGCTCGAAGAAATTGTCGTCGCGGCCAATGCGCTCGTGCCCCAGCACCTCGGCCCACAGCGCGGCCAGCGCGATCTCGGCGGCGCCCTGAGGAACTTGATAGGCCGAGTCGCTGCTGAACTCGGCGGCAGGCAGGGCCTTGCGATCGACCTTGCCGTTCGCATTCAGCGGCAAGGCCTGCAGCACGACGATCGCGCTCGGCACCATGTAGTCGGGAAGCACGCGGCTCAGGCGCTCGCGCAAGGCCGATACGTCCAGGCCCTGCACCTGCGTTGCCTGCGCGGCGACATAAGCCACCAGCCGCGTGCCCCTTGGGCCTGCCTGCGCCAGCACCACCGCTTCACGCAACGCCGGCTGCGCCAGCAGCTGCGCCTCGACCTCGCCCAGCTCGATGCGGAAGCCCCGCACCTTCACTTGATGGTCGATGCGGCCGAGGTATTCGATCTGCCCGTCGGCTCGCCAGCGCACCAAGTCGCCGGTGCGGTAGAGCCGCCCGCCCTGCGCATCGAAAGGGTCGGCGACAAAGCGCTCGGCGCTCAGGCCGGGACGCTGCCAATAGCCGCGCGCCAGTTGCACCCCGCCGAGGTAGAGCTCGCCGGTCACACCTTGCGGCACAGCGTTCAAGCTGGCGTCCAGCACATAAGTCTGCGTGCGTCCGAGCGGGCGACCGATCGGCACCGTCAGCGCGCCGTCTTCACGGCAATTCCACCAGGTGACTTCGATGGCCGCTTCGGTCGGGCCGTACAGGTTCAGCAGCGAAACCGCAGGCAAAGCCTTGAAGAGCCGCGCCTGCAGCTCGGCCGGCAAGGCTTCGCCGCTGCAGACGATGCGCTGCAGGCTATCGCACTGACGTGAGTACTGTGTCATGGCCTGCGCATCGACGCTCGGTTCGCCGCGTTCGCCGTTGCCGGCTTCCAGGTCCGACAGAAAAGCCTGCAGCATCGACGGCACGAAATGGACGGTCGTGATCTGGTGCTGCGCGATCAGCTCGCGCAGGCGCGCCGGGTCGCGGTGCTCGCCGGGGCCCGACAGCACGAGCCGCGCGCCCACCGTCAGCGGCCAGAAGAATTCCCAGAACGAGATGTCAAAGCTGTACGGCGTTTTCTGCAGCACGGCATCGGCCGCGCCGAGCGGCTGGTGCTGCTGGCCCCAGCGCAGCCGGTTGCACAGCCCGCGGTGGCGATTCGCGGCGCCCTTCGGGCGGCCGGTCGAGCCGGAGGTGTAGATCACATAGACCAGGTTCTCGGCGTGCAGCGGCACTGCCGGGTTGCGCCTGGATGCAGGGGCCAGCGCTCGATCGGCCTCCAGCCTCTCGATCGCCAGCACGGTGACGCCCTCGCCCACCGGCACCCGATCGCTCAGATGCTGTTGCACCAGCAGCAGCGCGATGCCGCTGTCTTGCAGCATGTAGGCGATGCGCTCGGCCGGGTAGTCGGGGTCGATCGGCACATAGGCGGCGCCAGCCTTGATCACACCGAGCAGCGCCACCACCATCTCGACCGAGCGCTCGGCTGCGATGCCGACCTGCATCTCCGGCCGCATGCCGCGGGCGATCAGCTGATGGGCGAGCTGGTTGGCGCGCTCATTCAGCTCGCGGTAGCTCAAAACCATGCTGCCAAAACCCAGTGCCGGCGCATCGGGCGTGCGCTGAACCTGGCGCTCGAACAGACCGTGCACGGTATCGACTGTGTCAGCGTCCCGGGCGTCGGCCTCATCGGAGCGGCTCCAGCCGAGCAGCTCGGCGCGCTCGCTGTCATCGAGCAGATCGATGTCGCCGAGCGTCGTCGGCGCCTTCCGATCCGCCGCATCCACTGCATCCGTCAGAAGGGTCAGGTCGGCCAGCGCCTGCAGCACGCGCAGGTAGCGCCGGCCCAGCCGCTCGATGCTCGCCGGCTCGAACAGCTCGGCCGCATGGATCAGGTGGATCGACACGCCATCGCGGTGCTCGCGGGCCTCGACCGACAGCTCGAACTGGGCTGCGCGGTTGTCCAGCACCTGCGCGCGCACGCTCAAGCCCGGCACCGCGTCAAAGGCATGCGTGTCTTCCTGCAGATGGTTGAACAGCACCTGGAACAGCGGGCTGTGGCTCAGGCTGCGCTCGGGCTGCAGCGCATCGACCAGTTGTTCAAACGGCAGGTCCTGATGCGCCTGCGCATCGAGCGCGGCTTCGCGCACCTGCTGCAGCACCTGCGTCAGCGGCAGGCGGTCGGGCAGCACGGCGCGAATCACTTGCGTGTTGACGAAGAAGCCGATCAGGCCTTCGGTTTGCAGCCGGTGGCGGTTGGCGATCGGCACGCCGACGCGGATGTCGTTTTGGCCGGTGCAGCGCTGCAGCAGCACTTGCAGGCCGGCCAGCAGCACCATGAACAAGGTCGCGCCTTGCGCCTGGGCCTGCGCACGCAACCCGGCGAGCAGCTCGGCCGGTAGCTCGAAGCGGTGATGGCGCGCGCTGTAGCGGGCCACCGGCGCACGCGGGTGATCGGTCGGCAAGGCCAGCACCGGCGCGGCTTCGTCGCCGGCCAGTTGGGCGCGCCAATAGGCGAGCTGATGTTCGCCTTCGCTGCGGGCTGCGTCGCCCTCAGCGCGGGCCTTGGCCAACCACGCGCGCTGCCACGCGGCATGGTCGGCATATTGGATCGGCAGCGCCGGCAGCAGTGCGCTGGCGGCCTTCAGATCACTACCGCGCTGCAGCGCCGCATAAACCGTCAGCAGCTCGTTGACCAGCACCTGCATCGACGCGCCATCGGACACGATGTGGTGCATCACGACAATCAGGCGATGCGTGTTCACGCCGGCCGCGATCAGGCCGACACGCAGCAAGGGGCCATGCGTCAGATCGAACGGGCGCTCGTTGATGCGGGCCACCTGTTGCGCGACGCCCGTTTCCAGATCGAGGGCCGCATCCAGCTCGGCCTCGCTCCATTCATAACCCGCTGCGGGATCGGAAGCCGGCCGGATGACCTGCTCGGCCGAGCCCTCGTCGGCCGCGCGGAACACCGTGCGCAGCGATTCATGGCGTGCCACCAGCGCATCGAAGGCATGGCGCAACAGCGGCACCTGCAGCGGGCCGTTCAAATGCAGCATGCCGGCCACGTGATAGGCGGTGTCTTGCGGCTCCATCTGCCACAGAAACCACTGGCGCTGCTGGGCATGCGACAAGGGCAAGGCCAGCGCCTCGCCATCGCGCGGCGTGGCCGAGAAACCGGCGATCGAATTCACTTTCGGCGCCTGGGCCGATGCCGACATTCGCTGTTGCTGGATCTGCCGCGCCATGTCGCCCAGGCGCGGCGCCTCGAACAACACCCGCGGCGCAAGCTCGATGCCCCAGCGCTCGGCAATGCGCGAGGCCAGTTGCACCGCGGCGAGCGAGTTGCCGCCCTGCGCGAAGAAATGCGTCTCGCGGCCGAGGGGGCTGCCGTCACGCACGCGCAGCACCTGGCGCCACAAGGCGGCCAGTCCGGCCTCGAACAAGTCATCGCCGTGAGCT
>CAHJWV010000453.1 GCA_903643055.1 Burkholderiales bacterium
TTCATCCCGCGATTGTCACCGCGGCTCCAATCCGCGTTGCCGCGAGGGATCTGCCGGACCACAAGCACCCACGGCGCGCGCCCCCGAACTGGCGCCCCACTCGGCGGGATTGGTCAACTCGACAGGGCCCCATAGCCTGACGGCCTCCTCGGCTTCACCGGTGGCCTTCCATCGGTTCGCACCATGACCTCCTCGATGATTCACCGCCGCACCTTGTTGATCGGCCTGGCCGCCCTGCCTTTGTGCTCCCGCGCAGCCGGCCCTGCCGCGATGCTCGCCAATGTGTACCGGCCGGGCACACCACTTGGCGCCTATTGGGTCAGCGAAAAGTTCGATGGCGTGCGTGGCCTGTGGAACGGCCAGCAACTCTGGTCACGCCATGGCCACCGCATCGAGGCACCTGCGGGCTTCACCGCTGGCTGGCCGGCGATCGCGCTGGATGGCGAGTTGTGGGCCGGGCATGGCCGCTTCACGACCGCGGCATCCGCCACGGCCACCGCGCAGGCGGGTGACGGCGCCTGGCGCGAGATGCGCTACATGGTGTTCGATGCGCCGGGCTTGCCGGGCCGCTTCGATCAGCGGCTGGCTGCGCTGCAACAAGCTTTGGCAACGTCCACCCAGCCAACGGCGGCGTCATCGCGCACGCTGCATCTCGTGCCGCAACAAAGGGTGGCCGACGAGGCCGCGCTGCAACGCTTGCTGCGGCAAACGGTCGATGCCGGTGGCGAAGGTCTGGTGCTGCACCGTGGTGACTCGCTCTATCGGGGCGAACGCAGCGACGCCTTGCTGAAGCTGAAGCCACAGCTCGATGCCGAAGCCACCGTCATCGGCCAGGTTCCCGGCAAGGGCAAGTTCGACGGCATGATGGGCGCACTGCTGCTCGAAACCGCCGATGGCGTGCGCTTTCGCCTCGGCAGCGGCTTCAGCGAGGCCGAGCGCAAAGCCCCGCCAGCCATCGGCACGCAAGTCACCTACCGCTACATGGGCCTGCATCCGAACGGCGCGCCCCGCTTCGCAAGCTACCTGCGTGTTCGAAGTGACGCGCCCTAATAGCCCTGATCGGCTTTGCCTCCAGCAACTCGCTGCCAGCGCGCTGCCTACAATGCCGCGCATGAAGCTGTCGTACGCCTTACCTGCTGCTGCGCTGTTCGCCGCCAGCCTGACCATTGCCGCCGAGCCGCCTGCGGCCGAGCGAGACACTGCCGAGCCCGCGGTGCAGAACATCGTTGTCGAAGACGCCGGCAGCCGCATCGAAGAATTGCGCGTGCGCGGCCAGACCCAGCGCATCACCGTGACCACCAAGCAAGGTGGCACCAGCACTTACCAGATCGTCGTCGGCGACGGCAGCCGCGACACCTCTTCCACCCGCGGTGCCATCGGTCAGCGCGTCTGGTCGGTGCTGTCGTTCTGATGCCTTCATCATGGCCGTCTTCACTGAAGTTTCTTTCGACGCCGCCGCTGCGCTGATCGGCACGCTCGGCATTGGCACCCTGACCGAGCTCGAGGGCATCGGCGCCGGCATCGAGAACACCAACTACTTCGCCGACACCACGCGTGGCCGATACGTGTTGACCTTGTTCGAACGTCTCAGCGCTGAGCAGTTGCCGTTTTATCTGCAGTTGACGAAGCACCTGGCGTCGCACGGCGTGCCGGTGCCCGATCCGCAGGCCAACGCCGCTGGCGAGATCCTGCACAGCCTGCACGGCAAGCCGAGCGCGGTGGTCAACCGCCTGGGCGGCAGCCATCAACTCGCGCCCGACACCGTGCACTGCGAGCGCGTGGGCGAAATGCTCGCGCGCATGCACCTGGCCGGCCAAGACTTTGCGCTGTACCAGCCCAATCTGCGCGGCCTCGCGTGGTGGGCCGAGACGGTGCCGGTCGTCGCACCGTTTTTGACGGCCGAGCAGCGCAGCTTGATCGAAGACGAACTGGCCTTCCAGCAGCAAGTTGCCGAATCGGCCGCCTATGCTGCTTTACCGCGCGGGCCCATTCATGGCGACCTCTTCCGCGACAACGTGTTGTTCGATGGCCATGTGCTGACCGGCTTCTTCGATTTTTACTTCGCAGGCATCGACACCTTCCTGTTCGACATCGCGGTGTGCATCAACGACTGGTGCACCGACCTGCCCAGCGGCCGCCTGGTGGAAGAACGCGCCGCCGCGCTGATGGCCGCCTATGACACAGTGCGCCCGCTCAGCACCGCTGAGCGCAGGCTGATGCCGGCGCTGCTGCGCGCCGCCGCGTTGCGCTTCTGGACCTCGCGCCTGTGGGACCTTCATCTGCCGCGCGACGCCGCGGAACTCACCGCCCACGACCCGACGCATTTCGAACGCGTGCTGCGCCATCGGGTGGATGAGCCTTGGCACCCTGGCCCCTGACGTCCCTATTTTCCCCTTCCGACCTTCTCGATGAAACTGAAACTCGTCCGCTCGAGCCGGGGCGCGCATTGGGTGCGCCTGGGCTTCGAGATTTTCTTTCTGCGCCCGATGGCCTTCTCCGGCCTGTTCGGTATGTTCCTGCTCGCGCTCCTGCTGCCGCCGATCCTTCCGGTGATCGGGCCGGTGCTGTTGCTCGCGTGCATGCCGCTGCTGACGATGGGCTTCATGCTCGGCACCCAACGCGCACTGCGCGGTGAGTATCCGAAGCCCACGGTGTTCATCGAGCCGCTGCGCATGGGTCGGCCTCAAACCAAAGCCTTTGTCCAGCTCGGTGTGAGCTATGCGATCGCGATGGTGTTGGCGGTGACGGTCAGCGACTGGATCAACGACGGGCGCCTTGAAGCGCTGGCCGCCGCTTACGGCACGGGCAAGGCCACGCCGGAAAGCATCTCGCTGATGCTCGACGACCCGCGCCTGCAGCTGTCGGTGCTGTTTTTCTTCACTGCGTTTTCGCTGTTGAGCGTGCCCTTCTGGCACGCGCCGGCGCTGGTGTACTGGGGCGGCCACAGCGCAGCCAAGGCCATGTTCGCCAGCACCATCGCCTGCTGGCGCAACAAGGGCGCCTTCATGATGTACGGCCTGACCTGGGCCGGCGTGATGTTCGCCTTCTCGGTGCTCAGCCTGCTGCTGTTCTCGTTGATCGGCCAGCCGCAATGGGCCGCGATCTTCACGATGCCAGCCACGCTGATGTTCTCGGTCGTGTTCTACGTGTCGTTGTTCTTCACCTTTGCCGATTGCTTCGAGTTCCCAGCGGCCGCCAAGCCGGTCGGCCCTTCGGAAGTCACCCGTCCATGAACGTGACCTCAACCCCCTCGGCCTCACCAGGCCCGGTCGCCCTGGTCACCGGCGCGGGCAGCGGCATCGGCCGTGCCATCGCGCTGACCTTGCTGCGCCACGGCTATCGCGTGGTGCTGGCCGGCCGCCGGGCGCAGGCCTTGGCCGATGTGCAGGCAAGCGCCGGCCCGCTGGCGGCGCAAACCCTGGCCGTGCCTACCGATGTGGGAGATCCGCCGGCGGTGAAGGCTTTGTTCGCAGCCTTGCAGCAGCACTTCGGCCGCCTCGATCTGCTGTTCAACAACGCCGGTGCCGGCACGCCGGCGATGCCGCTCGAAGACATCAGCTACGCGCAATGGAAGGCCGTCGTCGATGTCAACCTGACCGGCGCCTTCCTGTGCACCCAGGAAGCCTTCCGGTTGATGAAGGCGCAGTCGCCACAAGGCGGGCGGATCATCAACAACGGCTCGATCTCGGCGCACACGCCACGGCCGTTCACCGCGCCCTACACCGCCACCAAGCATGCGATCACCGGCCTGACCAAAGCCGCCTCCCTCGATGGCCGGGACTTTCGCATTGCCTGTGGTCAGATCGACATCGGCAACGCCGCCACCGACATGACAGAGCGCATGGCCATCGGCATGCCTCAGGCCAATGGCAGCACGATGGCCGAAGCCCGCATGGATGTGCAGCACGTGGCGGATGCCGTGCAGCACATGGCCAGCCCGCCGCTGGAAGCCAATGTGCTGTTCATGACGGTGATGGCCACCCAGATGCCTTTTGTCGGGCGCGGCTGAACACAACCCGGCGGCTTCAGCCGCGCCCGACCCTAAATCACATCTGGTGCTTGTCGGCCTCGGAGGTGAATGAGTCGGCATAGAACTCA
>CAHJWV010000454.1 GCA_903643055.1 Burkholderiales bacterium
TCGCCGACGCGGTGGCCGTGGGTGTCGTTGACCGGCTTGAAGTGGTCGAGGTCGATGTAGAGCAGCCCCATCGAGCCGGCGCTGCCATCGGTGGCCTTGTGCTGCAGAAAGGCATCGAAGCCGGCGCGGTTGAGCAGGCCGGTCAAGGCATCGCGCTCCGACAGCTGAATCAACCGCACCGCCTCTTCCTTGTGGTGCGTGATGTCTTGCGCCACGGCGACGAAGCCGTCGACGCTGTTGTCGTTCCACAGCGGGATGTAGCTGATGCTCAGGTGCTGCGGCGGCGTGGTGCTGGCGTCGCTCTTTTCGAAGCTGACCGTCTCGCCGGCCAGCACCCGCTGCACCCACGGCTCGATGTAAGTGAACTCGCGCGTGCCGGCGATCTGCATCAGCCCCTGGCCGACGATGTGTGCGCGGTCGCGCCCGGACCAGCGCTCGAAGGCGGTGTTGACGAAGCGGTAATGGCCGGTGGCATCGACCACCGCCACCATCGCCGGAATGGCCTCGGTCACCGAGCGCAGCGTCTCGGCCTGCTGCATCAACTGCTGGCGCGCGTTGACGATCGCGGTGATGTCGCGCATCACCGCCGAGTAACGCTGTACCTGACCGGCGGCGTCGCGGTGGGCAATCAGCATGTGGCTGACTGGAATCACGCGCTGATGCTCGACCAGCACCGTTGCTTCGCCGAGCCAGACACCGTTCGCCCGGACCGCCGGAATGATCTCGTTCAGGAAGCGCTCGTTGGTTTCCGGCGTATTGAACTCCGAGACTTCGCGCCCGGCCACGCTCTGCTGCGGGCCGAAACCGAGTGCGCGCCGCACGGCAGGGTTGAGGTAGTGGATGCGGCCGCGCCAGTCGCTTTGCACAACGTAGTCCGGCATGTGGTCGAAGATCTCTGTCAGGTCGCGCAGCGCCCGCTCGGCCGCCACGCGCTCGGTGATGTCGATGCCGGTCGCGTAATAGCCGCGCACCTCGCCGTCCTGTCCGACGTCCGGGATCAGCTGGACCTCCAGCCTGCGCAAATCGCCCTTGATCTGCTCATCGAATTCGAAGCGCTGAGCTTTCCCTTTCAGCACGGCTTGCACATGGGCGGCCAGCGCAGACTGCGCCTGGGCCGACAGCGACTCGCCGGTTTCCGGGCCGGTGAGCTCGGCCCGGGTGTGCCCCAGCACTTCTTCCGGCGGCTTGCCATAACGCTGGCATTGCGCGAGGTTGACGAAGCGGTAGCGGCCTTCGCTGTCGATGTAGGCAATGCGCACCGGCAGGCTGTCGGCGATCTGCCGCATGAAGCGCTCGCTGGCCGCCAGCCGCCACATCAGCTGTTTGCGCTCGGTGATGTCGCGCCCGACCGAATGCAGCATCACCCCGCCGGACGATGCGTCCTGCCGGCTGTTCGTCCAGGCCATCCAGCGGTCGGCGCCATCGCTGTCGGTCATGCGGTTCTCGCCGTGGGCAATCTCCCCGGTCCGCAAAACTTCATTGATCTGGGCCTTCACGGCGGGCAGGTCGTTCGGGTTGACGAAGTCGTAGAGGCTGGTGCCGACCAGCTCATCGGGCGTGTAGCCGAAATGGCGCGCATAGGCCGGGTTGACGTAGACCAGCGTGCCGTCTTCGCGCGCCAACGACACGAGTTCGCTTTGCTCTTCAACAATGGCGCGGTGCTGCTGCTCGCTGGCCGACAGCGACCGTTCATAGCGCGATCGGGCCGCAATGGCCAAGGCGGTCTGTGCAATGCCCAGGGTCAGGGTCAATACCAGCAGCGAGACCGTCCATTCCAGCAGGCGCTTGCTGCGAACGATCTGCTGCATCGTTTCATTGACCAGCTCGTCACGCGTGGCGCGAATGCCATAAAGAACCGCCTCGACCTCGTCGCGGGCGTGTGCCATGTGGCTTTGACCGACATCGCTCAGCACGATCGCCATCGCAGCGTCGGCATGACCCTCCCGATGCAGCTGGATCGTCTCGGCCAGCTCGATGAACTTCAGATCGATCAGCTCATGCGCGCGGCGCGCCCGCTGTTCCAGCGCCGGGTCGGACAACGGCAAGTCGTCCAGCCCCTTCATCATTTTGGGCAGGCGATCGACGGCGCGCTGATACGGCAACAGATAGCTGTCTTTGTGCGTCAGCAGGTAGCCGCGCTGGCCGGTCTCGGCATCGACCATCGTCACCAGCAGGTCCTGCAGCAAACGCAGGTGCATGGCCATCTGACTCTGGCGCACCGAGTTCTTCTGCGTGACATCGGCCTGCTGCGCGAGCATCACGGTGACGGCAATCAGCCCGAGCACCGAGCACAGCAACGCGGCCAGCGTGGCAAACAGCCAGATCTTGCGCCGCTCCCGGGTTGCATCTTCGATGCTGCCAGTGATCAACCGCATACCTCCTGGGCTGGGCGCCCGTTTGTTGTCGGTTTGCCATCGTCCTTGGCGGTTTGCCATCGTCCGCCCGGAGTCTAGAGGCATCAGGTTCCGGATGGGAGCGGGGTGGCCTTCAGCGGCGTGCGACGATGGGTTTTTAGCCTGGAAAGCGCTGCTGCCAATGACGATCAACGATGACATGGCGTGGCCGCAGCAGGTACTCGGCGGCATGGTGACTCCGCACTGGGATTCGGGTAGCTCGACGGGTGACTGCTTCCGCTATGAAGAAGGCGGCCGGTGGTGGCGGGTAGAGCCGCTACAGGGCCGCATTACCGCCACCGATGCGCCTGGCTCGGTTGAGTCAGCGGCCGGGCGATCGTTCGAAGCCTTGCTTGAACCACGGTTTGAACCAGCGCTGCCACCGCGGCTGGAGGCCCGGCTTGGCGCCGAGGGCGGCGTGTTTTTGCACGAAGCGGGTGCCGATCCTTCGGCGGCCTCGCGCATCACGCCGCTGGCTTGCCAGCCGCATTGCAGTTGGTCGGTGCCGCCGCGCGCGTGGAACCCTCGCACTGGCAGGGCCATCGTGCTGGCCGAAGACGCGAGCGCAGTCCATCGCTTGCCGGTGGTCGACTATCAGGCGATCGAGACGGTCGCGTTCGTTCCGTATTCACGCGCCGGCACGCGCGGCGCCGACACCACGGCCTGGCTGGTGGATGGGTTGACGGGCAGTGCCAGGCCCAGTGCCCTGTCGGCCCGTAACGGCGACCTGCTTTGGCATGTGGGCTGGAATGATGATGGCCAGCAGGCCTTCCTGCTTCACCTGTCGCGCGATGGGCGACAGCTGCGGCTGATGGCGCTCGATGTGGCCACCGGCGATGCGCGGCCAATGCTCACCGAATCGTCGGCGACCTTCGTTGCCGGGCTGGACTTCGCCTTCTGCGGCGGCTGGGCAACGCAATTCACCTGGCTCGGCAGCGATGCGGGCTTTCTGTGGCTGTCGGAGCGCGACGGCCATCGCCAGATCTATCGGTATGACAGCGCCGGCCGGTTCATGCAGCAGCTCACCCGGGGCGAAAGCCCGGTGGTTCGCGTCGAAGCGGTCGATGCCGAGCGGGGACGGGTGTTCTTCATCGCGCAGCGTGTGGATGGCATTCCGGCCGAGCGGCATCTGCATGTTTGTCAGCTCGATGGCAGCGGTTCCCGCCAGTTGACACAGTCGGCCCGCCATCACGAGATCCACCTCAGCCCGTCGCTGCGTTATTTCATCGACAACCATTCCAGCCCGCTGCACCCGCCGGTGGCAGAACTGCGCAGCACACTCGGCCCCGATGCGGCCAACGCCGCGGATGCTGCGGGCGCCCCAGCCTTTCTGTTGTCACGCGCGGATGTGTCGCAGCTGGCCGCAGTGCGTGGCCGCGGGCCTCAACTGGCCCAGGTGCTTGCCGATGATGGCCGCACGCGCTTGTGTGCGGCGCTTTATGTCCCACGAGACTTCAATGAAGCCACCCGCTATCCGGTGATCGACTGCATCTACGCCGGGCCGTTCGAGCGCTCGGTGCCAACGCAGTTCGTTCCGCGCATTCAGGCGCTGCTCGCCGAAGCAATCGCGCATCTGGGTTTCGTTGTTGCCGTGATCGATGGCCGCGGCCTGCCCGGCACCAGCAAGGCGAACCAGGATTTCACCCATGGCCGCATCGGCCAGCTGGAGATCGGCGAGCATGTGCAGGTGCTGCAGCAGCTTGCCGCGCAGCGACCGTACATGGACATGGGCCGGGTCGGCGTCATCGGCCATTCCTGGGGCGGCTACTTTGCGCTGCGTGCGATGTTGACCCGGCCCGATGTCTTTAAGGCCGGTGTGGCATCGGCGCCCGGCGAGCTGACCGAGCAGGCCTTCATCATGGAGCCTTACCTCGGCTTGCCCGAAGCCAACCCGCAAGGCTATGCCAAGGGCATGAACACACCGCTGGCCGGCCAACTGCAGGGCCCCTTGCTGCTGGCCCACGGCACGGCCGATGTCAACGCACCGCTGTCGACCACGATGCGCATCGTGCAGGCGCTGGTCACCGCAAACCGGCCGCATGAGCTGATGCTGTTGCCAGGCGTGGGCCATGCGCTGCAGCGCCATCCGTTCTGGCAACAGGCGGTGAGCCGCTTCTTTCTGCGTCACCTGGGCGCGCCGCATCGAGCGGGCGAGGGTGCATGAGCGTGGCGCGGGCAAAGCGGGTTTCGTTTGCAAACGCCTGCCGAAGCCCATGCAACGGACCGGGCGACCCAAGGCGCCTTCGGGCTGGCAGTTTTCTCCAGTCGAGGTAAGGTGATCCGCCAACGACGGCCAGCGTAACGAAGCGGCGCCCGGGTTCATTGAAGCGCGCGCGGGCTGGCGATACCTTCGGGGTCAGCCCCGTCGAACAGGAGACCCCATGCCGAACGACATCTTGCCGCCCCGATGGACGCACCGGCGTGCCGACAAGGCCCGCCGCGTCGCCCGCGTGGCCGCCATGGCCCATGGCCGTGTCGTGCCGACGAATGACATCGTGGCCTTTCTGGAAGCGCTGATCGCGCCGGGCGACCGCGTCGTGCTCGAAGGCAACAACCAGAAGCAGGCCGACTTTCTGTCGCGCTCGCTGGCCCAGGTCGACCCTGCGCGCGTGCATGGCCTGCACATGATCATTCCGAGCGTCAGCCGCGCCGAGCAGCTCGATTTGTTCGAGCGCGGCATTGCGCGCAAGCTCGATTTCTCGTTCGCCGGCGCACAGAGCCTGCGCATCTCGCAGTTCCTTGCCGATGGCGTGCTGGAGATCGGCGCCATCCACACCTACATCGAGTTATACGCGCGCTTGTATGTGGACCTGACGCCGAACGTGGTGCTGGTCGCCGGCTACAAGGCCGACCGTGCCGGCAACCTCTATACCGGCCCGAGCACCGAAGACACGCCCGCGCTGGTGGAGGCGGCGGCATTCCGCGATGGCATCGTCATCGCCCAGGTCAATGAGATCGTCGATGACCTCAGCGAGCTGCCGCGGGTCGACATTCCCGGCAGCTGGGTCGACTTCGTCGTGCAGGCCGACAAGCCCTTCTTCATCGAGCCACTCTTCACCCGCGACCCGCGGCTGATCAAGCCGGTGCATGTGTTGATGGCGATGATGGCGATCCGCGGCATCTACGAGCGCCATCAGGTGCAGTCGCTGAACCACGGCATCGGCTTCAACACCGCGGCGATCGAATTGATCTTGCCGACCTATGGCGAGCAGCTCGGACTCAAAGGCAAGATCTGCCGCCACTGGGCGCTGAACCCGCACCCTTCGCTGATCCCGGCGATCGAAAGCGGCTGGGTCGAGAGCGTGCATTCGTTCGGCGGCGAGCTGGGCATGGAGCGCTATGTGGCGGCGCGGCCCGATGTGTTCTTCACCGGCGCCGATGGCTCGATGCGATCGAACCGTTTGCTGTGCCAACTCGCCGGCCAATATGCGGTCGATCTCTTCATCGGCTCGACCTTGCAGGTCGATGGCGACGGCCATTCGTCGACGGTGACGCGTGGCCGCCTGTCGGGCTTTGGCGGCGCGCCCAACATGGGCCATCAGCCGGGCGGGCGGCGCCATTCGAGCCCAGCCTGGCTCAGCATGCTGCAGACCGACAGCCCGCTGGAACGCGGCCGCAAGCTGGTGGTGCAGATGGTCGAGACCTTTCAGTCGGGCGGCAAGCCGACTTTCGTTGATGAGCTCGATGCGGTGCAAGTGGCGTGCGACGCCGGCATGCCACTGGCGCCGGTGATGATTTATGGCGATGACGTCACGCATGTGCTGACCGAAGAAGGCATTGCTTATCTTTACAAGGCGCAGTCGATCGAGCAGCGCCGGGCGATGATAGCGGCGGTCG
>CAHJWV010000455.1 GCA_903643055.1 Burkholderiales bacterium
TGGGCCCGGGCTGGCCCGGCGTGTTGCTGCATGAAGCCATCGGCCACGGCCTGGAAGGCGACTTCAACCGCAAAGGCTCCAGCGCGTTCAGTGGCCGTATCGGTCAACGCGTGGCGGCCAAGGGGGTCACGGTGCTCGATGACGGCACCTTGCCAGATCGCCGCGGCTCGTTGAATGTCGATGACGAAGGCAACCCGAGCCAGCGCAACGTGCTGATCGAAGACGGCATCCTGAAGGGCTACATCCAGGATTCGATGAATGCGCGCCTGATGGGCGTGCCCGCCACGGGCAACGGCCGCCGTGAAAGCTATGCGGCCATGCCGATGCCGCGCATGACGAATACCTACATGCTCGGTGGCGACAAAAC
The DNA here is from genome assembly GCA_903643055.1 of Burkholderiales bacterium. The sequence continues at coordinate 368 of CAHJWV010000455.1, forward strand.
CAAGGAAGAAATCATCGCCGGGCTGAAGCGCGGTTTGTATGCCACCAATTTCGGCGGCGGCCAGGTCGACATCACCAGCGGCAAGTTCGTGTTCTCTGCGAGCGAAGCCTTCTGGGTCGAAAACGGCAAGATCCAATACCCGGTCAAGGGCGCGACGATCATCGGTAACGGCCCAGACGCACTGACTCGCATCAGCATGATCGGCAACGACATGAAGCTCGACAGCGGCGTCGGCGTCTGCGGCAAAGAGGGCCAAAGCGTGCCCGTCGGCGTGGGGCAACCCACGTTGCGCATCGACCGGATCACCGTCGGCGGCACGGCCTGATTGTCAGGTAGGGCGTCATTCTTCGCAGGCCGAACCAACTGTGACATCTGTGCAGGTTGCCGTGCTTGACGGCCTGGCAAGGTGCCGTGCTACATTCCTTCCATGCGTTTTGTCAGCTACTTCTTTGGCTACTTTTGGTTCTCGCACCGCAACGGCGGCGGAGAGACGAGCGCGTAGCCCAAAGATACGCACCGAACTCACCAAACCGCCGGATCACCCGGCGGTTTTTTTTTGCGCGTCGATCAACCGTTCATCACGTCAGGAGAGCCAGCCCATGAATGCACCGTCCGCCAGCACCACCGAGGGTTGGTATGCGCCCATCGACAAGACAGGCCAGACCGACGACGAAAGGATCAAAGACGTGATGCCGCTGCCCCCTCCCGAACACCTGATGCGCTTTTTCCCGATCCGGGGCACGGCGACCGAAACCCTCATCAGCACGACGCGCCAGCGCATCCGGGACATCCTGGCTGGCCGGGATGACCGCCTGCTCGTCGTGATCGGGCCGTGCTCGATCCATGACCCGGCAGCCGCCGTCGAATACGCCCGCAAGCTCGCCGTCGAACGGGAGCGCTATGCCGACACGCTGGAGATCGTGATGCGGGTCTACTTCGAAAAGCCGCGCACCACCGTCGGATGGAAGGGCTTGATCAACGACCCTTACCTCGACGAGAGCTACCGCATCGATGAAGGCCTGCGCATTGCCCGTCAGGTGTTGCTCGACATCAACCGCCTGGGCGTACCCGCCGGCAGCGAATTCCTTGACGTGATCTCGCCGCAATACATTGGCGACCTGATCTCCTGGGGCGCGATCGGCGCACGCACCACCGAGAGCCAGGTTCACCGTGAACTCGCCTCCGGCCTGTCGGCACCGATCGGTTTCAAGAACGGCACCGACGGCAACATCCGCATCGCGACCGACGCCATTCAGGCCGCATCGCGCCCGCACCATTTCCTGTCGGTTCACAAGAACGGCCAGGTTGCGATCGTGTCGACCAAAGGCAATACCGACTGCCACGTGATCCTGCGCGGCGGCAAAACGCCAAACTACGACGCCACCCATGTGGCCGCGGCCTGCGCTGACCTTGAGGCCGCCAAGCTGCCAGCCACGCTGATGGTCGACTGCTCGCATGCCAACAGCAGCAAGCAGCATGAACGCCAGATCGACGTCGCACGCGACGTCGCCAACCAACTCGGCGGCGGCTCGCGCAGCATCTTCGGCGTGATGGTCGAAAGCCACCTCAAGGCCGGAGCCCAGAAGTTCAGCGCTGGCAAAGACGACCCGTCCAAACTCGCTTATGGCCAGAGCATCACCGATGCCTGCATCGGCTGGGATGATTCATTGACCGTGCTGGAGACATTGCACTCGGCAGTGAAAGCCCGCCGCGGTTGATGACGATCGACGTGATGCGGTGGTGAGCGCCCCGCCACCATCGCAGCGTCAAGACGCGCCGCGGGGTTCCCTTGCAAGCGCGATGCGCATTGCAAAGGCAGGTAAGTGATGCAGCAACGGTGCCGATGCGGTAAGCGCAGGCAAGAAAGCTGGCCTGCGATCGATTCGAGGGATGCAATGCCTGATCTTTCCAAGCAAGGATTCAGCATGAGCTCTCACGACATTCGATTTCGTCTGCGGCAGAACAAGTGGGCCAGCCTCTTCGCGTCGATCTTGCTAACGGCAACCTGGATCGTGGCCCACCCCGCCATCGCGGCCACGGGCAATGCTGCGGTCGAGCTGTCAGGCAAGCAGAAGGCTGCGCTGGAAACCGCATTCGCCCGCGCCGATGTCAATTCCGACGGCAAGCTATCGAGAGAAGAAGCTTCGCGCCTGCCGGTGATCTCGGCCAAGTTCGATGAACTCGATGTTAACCACGACGATGCATTGAGCCTCGGCGAATTTGCCGTGGGTTACAACGCCGAACCCTGAAGCTCCGCGCTGCATCGGGCCGCGTTCAACCTTCGTCGCGCGCCAGTCGCTCGCTTCGCCAATAGACATCGTCGCCGCCGAGCCCATCGAGGTTGGCCCGGTTCAGCACCCGGGCCAGCACGAACAGCAAATCGCTCAAGCGATTGAGATAGTGGCGCGGCTCGGCGCGAACGGGTTCGTTGCCCGTCAGTGCCACGATCGATCGCTCGGCCCGCCGTGCCACGGTGCGACACACATGCGCAATCGCCGCGCTGCGCGTACCGGCCGGCAGGATGAACTCCTTCAGGCGCGGTAGCGTGGCGTTATGTTCCTCCAACGCCTGATCAAGCCGAAGCACCGCGTCCGCCTTCAGCAACTCGTAGCCTGGGATCGACAGCTCGCCGCCGAGATTGAACAGCTCATGCTGAATCAGCACGAGCAATTCCCGCACATCCGCCGGCAGCGGCTCGGCGAGCAGCACACCGATCTGCGAATTGAGTTCATCGACATCGCCCAGCGCCTGCACCCGGAGGTGATGCTTCGGCACGCGCGTGCCGTCGCCGAGGCCGGTCGTGCCGTCGTCACCGGTGCGGGTGACGATCTGGGTCAGGCGGTTGGACATGAGATCAAGCCTCGATCGTTATTTCAGGGTGTTTGCGCCGCTTGAGCGGCCTTGGCGCGAACGGTGTATTGCTGATAAGCAGGCAAAGCGATCGCCGCAATGATTCCCAGCAAGGCAACGCCAAAGAGCAGGAACGCGCTGATCTTGACGCCGGTCGTGTTCGGCGGCGGCGGGGCACCGAAGCGGTTTTCGCCAGCGGTACCTGCCTTGAACACCCAGATCAGCGCAACAAACGGAATGAAGCACAACAAGCAGGTCCAGCCCGACCAGCCCATGTCATGGCTTCGCTGGATCAGCGAGAGAAAACTCAGCACGACGAGCGGGATGTAAATGGCGACCCCCAAGATCGCACCGACATCCGGACCAGCGGCGATAAAAGCGGCCGCTGCCACGGCACCGACGATCAAGCCGCCCACCGTGGTGTAGGCCAGGTACCTCAACCGGCCAATGCGCCCTTTGGCTGACCAGACCTTGGGCGTTGAGAACTCCGTGACTTCTTGATGGACATCGGCCACCACGGCCCGGGGCGGGCTGAAGGGGTTTGCTGCTGACATGTTCAATTCCCTGAATTTGTTTTGATGGGATGGATCGCCGTCGTGCACGCAGGCGATGAACGGCGGCCCGCATGGTAACCAAGCGCATCTCAGCCGGCCACAGAAAACTACAGAAAACCTGAGCGCTTCACCGCGTGATAGCGATTGACCAACGCCACCGCAAGCTGGGCCGGCTCCACATCCACCGACAACGCATCGTGCGCTGTCACCCGGCGGAAAGCATCGCGGCGTGATTGCTCGAACAGATGAGCGCCGGCCACCTCGATCGCATGGTGCGGCCGCACCAGCGGCTGCTCCGCCACTTCACGCAATGCGCGCTCGCGCAGGCTGGCCACCATCACCAGATGGCGGCTGCGCAGCAGCTTCAGCGCCGGGGTCAGCTCAGCCGCGTCTTCGTCGCGGAAGTTCGTCAGCACGATCACCAGCGCCCGCTTGTGTTGCGTTCGCAGCAGGTCTTGCGCGGCGAGCAGATAGTCGGAATGCGCCGTGCCCGGCTGAATGTCGTACAGCCGGGCCATCAGCGCGTTGAGCGTGGCCGTGCCCTTGCGTGGCGCGAACTGCCGTTGTTCTCCAGCGGCATGGCCAAAGGTCAGCGCGCCCACCTCGTCACCTTCCTTCAACGCGACATAACTCAGCAACATCACGGCATTCAAGGCTTGGTCGAAATGACTGCCATCGGCGCTCGCCTCGCCTTCATCGGCGCGCATGCGGCGCCCGCAATCGAGCAAAAACAGCACGCATTGGTCGCGCTCATCCTGGAACTCGCGCACGATCGGCCGCTGGTGCCGGATCGTCGCCTTCCAGTCGATGTGGCGGATCGGGTCGCCGACCTTGTAGTCCGTCAGTTGCTTGAAATCCGTGCCCAGGCCGCGTTGCGCATAGCTCTTGATGCCGATCTGCGCCAGCCTCCGGTCACCGGCCAGCCAG
>CAHJWV010000456.1 GCA_903643055.1 Burkholderiales bacterium
GACCGGAAACTCGGCGCGGTTTCGCCAGCGCGTGTCTTCGGTATAGACCGCGGCCACGCGACCCGGCTCGCGTGAATTCCAGGCATCTTCGGCCAGGCGAACTTTCTGGCGTGCGCTGTCTTCGGTGAAAGGCGGAACGGGCGGGCGGGCAAGCGGGAGTGACATCGGCAAAGCCTCATCGGTTGAGCGGAGCAGGAACTTCTGAATGCACGGGTGCCACACGGTTGAGCGGGCATCCCATCATGTAGACAGATCTGTCTACATCTTGAGACAGACCGGTCCGTCTGTCAAACTGCAGCCATGACTTTCGCTGCCCGCTTGTCCCTCCGACCGATCGATGAATTGCCCGCACCCGAGCGCATTCTGGAAACCGCCGTGCGCCTCTTCTACGCCGAAGGCACGCGGGCAGTGGGCATCGACCGGATCATTGCCGAGTCGGGCGTCGCCAAGGCCTCGTTCTACCGGCACTACCCGTCGAAGGACGACCTGGTGCTGGCTTACCTGCGGCTGCGCCATCAGCGCTGGATGGCCTCGTTCGCCGATCGACTGGAAGCGCTGTGCGCCAGCCGGGGCAACGGGTTCGAGCGGGTGGCCGAGGTGTTGCAGGAATGGTTCGCCGAGCCCGACTTCCGTGGCTGCGCCTTCATCAATCTGCTGGCCGAGGGTGGCCCGGCGGGCGAGGCCTTCAGCGTCGCGCAAAGCCACAAAGACGAGTTGCAGGATTGCCTGCTGGCGCTGGCGCAGCGCATCGGCCACGCCAGGCCGCGTCAAGCGGCCGAGGAAGCGCTGATGATCACCGAAGGGTCGATCGTGCGGGCACAGATGACCGGCGACATCACGGCAGCTGCGGTGGCTCGCCGCTTGTTGGCGCGGCTTTAGCGCCGCACCAGCACGCCGGCCTCAGGCCAGCGCGCTGCGATTGCGGCCTTGGGTCTTGGCCTTGTGCATCGCCCGGTCGGCGCGCTCGATGGCCAATTCCATGCGATCGCCGACCGTGCATTCGCTGATGCCGGCCGAGAAGGTGACCTGGATGTCGCGGCCGATGTGCTCGAAAGAGCGCGAAGCCAATTGCTTGCGGATGCGCTCGACGCACATCAGCGCGCTGTCGGCCGCCGTCTCGGGCAGCATCAGCAAAAACTCTTCGCCGCCCCATCGGGCTAACGCATCACCGGCACGCATGGCATGGATCACGACATCGGCAAAGATCTGCAAGACCTCATCGCCCGACGGCTGGCCCCAGCTTTCGTTGATGCGCTTGAAGAAATCGATGTCGAGCACGACCACGCTGATCGGATCGCGGTGCCGCTGCTGCCGCGCCCGCTCGATGACGATCAACGACATCATGTGACGGCGGTTCGACAGGCCCGTCAGCTCATCCTGGGTGATCAGCAAGCGGCTCTGAGCCACTGCGTCGTCCAGTTTCTGCCGCGCCAGGCGCAGCGATTCGCCGAATTCGGTCAAGCGCACCGCGGCCCACACGCTGGCGCCGATCAGCACCGTGGCCAGCACGAAATGCAGGGCTTCCTGGGCTGGCGGAAACTGGCCGGGCCACGCCAGCGCGCAGGTGCCCAGCGTGCCCGCCAGGGCCAATACCGCGATCAAGCCCAGGCAACGGGCCTGTAGCGGCGTCAGGCAGAACACGCCCAACAGCATCGCCGCCGGCAGCACCGCCAGCATCGCTCCGCGCAGCGGGCCTGCGACGGCATAAGCAGCACAGGCCGCAGCCACGCACCACAAGCCCTGCGCCACGGAAAGCTCACGGTCCAGCGGCAAGCGCAGGTTAAGCCCGCTGCGCACGAAGGCGCACACGCCGAGGCTGGCGCTCAACAGCACCGCCGTCAGAACGGCTGTGGCCGTGGCATCGATCAGCCCACACAGCGCAGCCGCGCCCAGCAGCCCGGAGAGCGCGATGTAAAACGCCAAGCCTTCCAGCGTTTGCCGCACACGCATGCGCTGGCTCAGATCACGCCCGAGAAGTGCCGCAGTCCATTGCGAAACGGTTGTTTGATTCATGTCTCGCCCGTTATCGACCAAGCACAGCCTCGCATGAGGCTTGATTGGCCGCGCGCCGTGCGAAAGCACACGCCACCCGCGTTCGCAAGTCCGGCAAGCGCCGGACGGCCCGTCAAGCCGCTCACCTGCGCGAGCCCCGCGAGATGTCTGCGCTCAGCCCTCGGGCACTGGGGAGATTCGTGGCGGTGCCGCGTTAGGCCGGCGGCGCCACGGTGCGGCGCCTGGCGCAAAGACTGCGCTTCAGCAGCTCGTCAGCTCAAACCCGTCGGTTCGGTTCAGACCAGATTGACGCGGTTGCGGCCCGCCGACTGCGCCGACACCAAGCCTTGCGCGGCGCGCTCGACGGTCTGCTCGACGGTTTCTCCGGCGCGGTGCTCAGTCACGCCGGCACAAAAGCTCAGTTGCACCGGCACACTGGGGGTGGCGAGCACGATGCCTTGAATGCGCTCACGCTGCCGCTCGACGCTCAGCCGGCCCATCGAAGCCCGCGTGTCGGAGAGCATCAACAGGAACTCCCGGTCGCTCCAGCGGCACAGCAAATCCGAGATGCGAATGACGCTCAGCATCTCGCGCGAGAAGCGCTGCAGCAGGTTCTCGATGAACGCGGGGCCTTGCACCTGCTGGATGGCGGCGAAGTCGTCGATGTCGATCACGGCCAGCGAGAAGGTCTGGCCAGAGCGCACACCGCGCTGCCGCTCCTGCTCCATCAACTCCAGCATGTGGCGGCGGTTGATCAGGCCGGTGAGCTCATCGCGTGTGGCCAACTCCTGGATGCGCGCCAGCGCCACGGCGAATTCCTTTTTCTGCGAGCGCAGCCGTTCGCGCAGCTGGCTCAACTGGCCCGCGAGCACGGCGACCGCCGGCACCATGATCGCGATCATCAAAAAGTGGCTCCATTCCACCGCGGGCTGAAAGACCCCAGGGTCGACATTCGCCATCGTGGCCATCGTGATGGCGAACACCACGACGGCGAACAGCGCGACCCGCTGCACCTGAATCGGTGGCAGCGAATACATGCTGAACATGAAGATCACCATCAGGATCGGGAAGGCAGCGCCGCGCCCTTGGCCGGCCAGCACATAGCCTGCTGCGGTGATCAAAATCGCAAACACCATCTGCGCGATCGTCAGCGAGGGCTCGGCAAAGCGCAGGTTGAAGCCGCTGCGGATCACCGCGAAGAAACCGGCAAAGCCGATCAGCAGCACCAGCGACCAGACCAGCGCCGGCCGCGCAGGCGCCAACCCTGCCCAGACCAGATAAGCCATGTTGCCGATGCCACCCAGCGACAGCAGCGTGGCCATGCCGCATTGAACCAAGCGCAAACGCTGTTTGGGATCGGTGCCCAGCAAGCGGTCGGCAAGGCTCGTCATGGTGGGCGATTCACTGGGCCGCGCGAGCGGCCGCCAGGTGCGACAGCGGCAACGCGCCCCCGGCTTTCACTTCCCCGAGAGAGAAGCTGGTGTGGATGTCTTTGACGTTGGGCAAGTTGAGCAAGGTCTCAATGGAAAAGCGGGAGAACGCATCGAGATCGGTGGCCATAACTTGCAGCTCGAAAGTGCCGGTGCCTGAAATGTAGTGGCAGGCGATGACTTCGGGCAATTTGCAGATTGCGGCTTCCAAAGTGCGCGTGGCACTGCCGGTGTTGCGCTCGGCATCGACACGCACAAAGGCCAGTACACCGAGGCCGATCTTGCGGCGATCGAGCTCGGCCCGATAACCCGTGATGAAGCCCTGGTCTTCAAGCCATTTGACGCGCCGCCAGGTCGGCGCGGCCGACAAGCCAATGCGCGCGGCCAGTTCGGCATTCGACAGTCGTGCGTCGGCCTGAAGCTCGCGCAGGATCAACACGTCATAGCGATCCAGGCTGCTGCCGTGGGGCTCATCAGCCTCTTCGAGAGCTTTGCTGGTTTTCCCTTGAAAGGGCTTTTTGAGCGTCATTCGATATCCATATCCATCTCAGACGAAAGATTATTGCTGATGCACCGCCATATCGGGCAAACAAAGAAAAGACACCTCCAGCCCATCTCCCTACACTGATTCGCAGCCGGCACCCCGCGGCGAGCCGCCATCAGCGGCCGCCGACGCTCATCCCAGGAGACAACCACGATGAATGCCCCTTTGCCCGAATCCGTGCGCCAAGCACTGGAAACCGTCAGCCTCGAAGACAAATACAGCCTGGCCCACGGCAGTGCTTTCATGAGCGGCGTGCAGGCCCTCGTGAGGCTGCCGATGCTGCAGCAAACACGCGATGCGATGCGCGGCTTGAACACCGCAGGCTTCATCAGCGGCTATCGCGGCTCGCCGCTCGGCACCTATGACCAGGCGCTGTGGGCCGCCAAGAAGCACCTCTCTGCGCAGAACATCGTGTTCCAGCCGGGCGTCAATGAAGAACTGGGCGCCACGGCCGTGTGGGGCACGCAGCAGCTCGATCTCTATCCGCAAAGCAAGAAGTTCGATGGCGTGTTCGGCCTCTGGTACGGCAAAGGGCCGGGCGCCGACCGCTGCGCCGATGTGTTCAAGCATGCCAACATGGCCGGCACGGCAAAGCATGGCGGCGTGATCGCCGTGGTCGGCGACGACCACATCTCGAAGAGCAGCACCGCCGCGCACCAGAGCGACCATCTCTTCAAGGCTTGCGGCCTGCCGGTGTTCTTTCCGTCGAGCGTTCAAGACATCCTCGACATGGGCCTGCATGCCTTTGCGATGAGCCGCTTCGCGGGCGTCTGGGCCGGCATGAAGACGATTCAGGAGATCGTCGAATCGTCGTCGAGCGTCAGCGTCGACCCTGATCGCGTTCACATCGTGCTGCCCGAAGACTTTGCGATGCCGCCCGGCGGCCTGCACATCCGCTGGCCCGATGCGCCGCTGGAGCAGGAAGCCAGGTTGATGGATCACAAGTGGTATGCCGCGCTGGCTTATATACGCGCGAACAAGCTCAACCATAACGTGATCTCCGGCCCGAACAGCGGGCAGGCCGATCGCTTCGGCCTGATCGCCAGCGGCAAGGCCTACAACGACACGCGCCAGGCGCTGCATGACCTCGGCCTGTCCGATGACGACTGCCGCCACCTGGGCATCCGCCTGCACAAGGTCAATGTCGTGTGGCCGCTCGAAGCGACGATCACCCGCGACTTCGCGCTCGGGCTGCAAGAGATCCTCGTGGTCGAAGAAAAGCGTCAGGTCATCGAATACCAGTTGAAGGAAGAGCTCTACAACTGGCGGCCCGATGTGCGGCCCAATGTGCTGGGCAAGTTCGACGAAGCCGAGCATGACCAGACCGGCGGTGAGTGGTCTCAGCCCAACCCTTCATCGAATTGGCTGCTGCGCGCGCAGGCCGACCTGACACCCGCGATCATCGCGAAGGCCATCGGCAAGCGGCTGAAGAAGCTCGGCGTCGATGCCGACACCACTGCTCGCATCGATGCCCGGCTGGCATTGATCGAAGCCAAAGAGCGCAGCCTGCAAACGCTCAACATCCAAAGTGGCGACCGCCTGCCTTATTTCTGCAGCGGTTGCCCGCACAACACCTCGACCCGCGTGCCGGAAGGCTCACGCGCGCTGGGTGGCATCGGCTGCCACTACATGGTGCTGTGGATGGACCGCAGCACCAGCACCTTCACGCAGATGGGCGGCGAAGGCGTGTCATGGGTCGGCCAGGCGCCGTTCACGACCGAGCCGCACGTGTTCGCGAATCTCGGCGACGGCACCTACTTCCACAGCGGCAGCCTGGCGATTCGCCAGAGCATCGCATCGGGCGTCAACATCACCTACAAGATCCTCTACAACGATGCCGTCGCGATGACCGGTGGCCAGCGCATCGGCGAGCGGCCCGAAGGCCACTCGGTGTTGCAGATCGTGCGCAGCCTGAAGGCCGAAGGGGTCAGCGCCTTGTGCATCGTGAGCGACGAGCCCGAGAAATACCTCGGCGCCGACCTGACGCCGGATGTGGCTGTGCATCACCGCGATGAGCTGGATCGCCTGCAGCGCGACTACCGCGAGATCAAGGGCACCAGCGCGATCATCTATGACCAGACCTGCGCCACCGAGAAGCGCCGCCGCCGCAAGCGCGGCACGATGGTCGACCCGGCCAAGCGCGTGGTGATCAATGAACTGGTCTGCGAAGGCTGCGGCGATTGTTCGACCCAAAGCAATTGCCTGAGCGTCGAGCCGGTCGAAACGCCTTTCGGCCGCAAGCGCCGCATCAACCAGAACACCTGCAACAAGGACTATTCCTGCGTCAACGGCTTCTGCCCGAGCTTCGTCACGGTGGAAGGCGGGCGGTTAAAAACCTCCGCGCAAGCCCAGCCGGCGCGGCCCGCGCTGTCGTCGCTGAAGCCGCCGCCGGAACCCCTGCTCCCACTGGCGCGCAGTGACGACGAACAGGTCTGGGGCATCGTGGTCGCGGGCGTCGGCGGCACCGGCGTGATCACCATCGGCCAGTTGCTGGGCATGGCCGCGCATCTGGAAGGCAAGGGCATCGTGACGCAGGACGCCGCGGGCCTGGCGCAAAAGGGCGGCAGCACCTGGAGCCATGTGCAGATCGCCAACCGCGCCGAGTTCATCCACACCACCAAGGTCGGTACCGCCGAAGCCGACCTGGTGATTGCCTGTGACCCGATCGTTGGGGCGAACGCCAGCACGCTGGCGGTGATGCGGGAGGACCGCAGCTTTGTCGCGCTGAACACCCATGGCTCGCCGACCGCATCGTTCGTCAGCAACCCGAACTGGCAGTTCCCCGGCGCGAGCTGTGAAAAGGCGATCGTCGACGCCGTCGGCGCATCTCACGTCGGCTTGCTGGATGCCGAGCATCTGGCGGTGCAATTGGTCGGCGATTCGCTCTATACCAACCCGCTGATGCTGGGCTACGCGTGGCAGAAGGGCCTGGTGCCTTTGGCCCATGCCTCGCTGATGCGCGCAATCGAACTGAACGGCGTGCAGGTGCAGAACAACCAGCTTGCTTTTGAATGGGGCCGCCGTGCCGCTCACGACCCGGCGGCGGTGAAGGCTTTGACCGCCACGGCGCAGGTGATCGAGTTCGTTCGCAAAAGCCAGCCTCTGCGCGAACTGATCGCGCAGCGAGAAAAATTCCTAACTGCCTATCAGAACGCCAGCTACGCCGCGCAGTACCGTGCGTTTGTGGATCGGGTGAAGGCCGCGGAAGAACAAGTGCGGGTCTCGGCAGGCCCTGGTTCGCTAAAGCTGACGGAAGCCGTCGCGCGCTACCTCTTCAAGTTGATGGCCTACAAAGATGAATACGAGGTAGCGCGGCTGCACACCGACCCGAGCTTCCTGAGCCAGATCGCCGCGCAGTTCGAAGGCGACTACCAGTTGAAACATTACCTCGCGCCGCCCCTGCTGTCGAAGAAGAACGCGAAGGGCGAGGCCCAGAAGCAATCATTCGGCCCCTGGATGCAAAACGCCTTTCGCGTGCTGGCCCGGCTGAAGGGCTTGCGCGGTACGGCCTTCGACCCGTTCGGCCGCACCGCCGAGCGCCGCACCGAGCGGGCCTTGATCGACGAGTACCGCGCGTCCATCGAAGCGCTGCTGCCTGACCTCCACGCACGCAACCTGCACTTGGCCGTTGCGATCGCGCACATCCCGGAAGACATTCGCGGCTATGGCCATGTGAAGGAGCGGCATCTCGTGAGTGCGCGTGCCAAGTGGGCTCAGCTGGAATCAGACTGGCAACTCGCCCTGAAGCAGGCGGCCTGAGGGAACGGGCGGCCGACAGCCAGCGATGCGTCGTAAAGTGCAAGCTCCTCGTTGAAGAGCCTGCACCATCGACACCGTTGTTCTGCAGTCCTACCGGATCCACGACGTTCCGCGCTGGATCACCGCGTGCCTGCGCAGCGTCGAAGGCTGGGCACGCAGCCAGGGTTGGCGCCACGAGTTCATGGACGACCGCTTCTTTACGCTTGTGCCGCAGTGGGCGCGCGAGCGCTGTGGCGATAACCTCTATGCCGTGACCGACCTGTGCCGCTTGCAGTGGCTACAGCAAACGCTGGCGGAAGGCCGTGCTTCACGCGCCATTTGGATCGATGCCGACGTGCTGGTGTTCGCGCCCGATTCGTTCCGCTTGCCCATCGGCACCGGGCATGCATTCGCCAAAGAGCTGTTCCTGAAGGTCGGAAATGACGGCAGCGCCGTGCCGGTGCACGGCATCAACAACGCCGTGATGGTGTTCGAGCGCGGTGATGCGACGTTGGCCGCTTACCTCGATGCCTGCACTGACCTGCTGCGCACCTTGCCCAGCGGCCCCGTCCCGCGCACGGCGCTCGGGCCGCAGTTGCTGCAGCGGCTGGCAGAAGACCGGGGCTCGGCGCTGATTGATGGCGTAGGCCTGTTCACGCTGGCGCTGATGCGCGAAGTCGCCCGCGGCGGCAGCGAGTTCACCCGTGCTTATCTGCAGCATTCTCCAACCCCGCCGGCCGCCGCCAACCTGTGCCATTTCCTGCGCAATGCGACACCGCCGCTGCATCGCGCCGGCTTTGATGCGCTTTACCTGTCAGCACTTGAACAGCTGCTGGCCACGAAGGGCGCGGTACTGAACGGATCGATCCGGCCGCGCTAAAGCGCCGCTAGTCCCACAGCGAGGCCGGCGCCGCGGGCGTGACGCCCAGTTGCTCGGCGAGCTTCATCGCATCGCCGGGGGCCTTCATCTTGTCGGTGTTGTCGAAGTAGCAATACACGTCGCGCCGTGCGCGGCCGGGCGGCTTGGCGCCCAGCAAAGGCACATCGTTGGGGTGCGCGCCCTGGCTCCACGAGCGGATGCGGTCGCCCCACTGTGTCAGCTCGGCATCGTCATAGCCGCTGCGATAAAGCTCGGTCGAACCATGCAGGCGGATGTAGACGAAATCGGCCGTCACATCGAAGGTCTCGGGAAAGCGCTTGGCGCTGTCGGCCACCACCAGCGCGACCTGGTATTCACGCAGCAAGTGAATGAAGTCTTCGCACAGAAAGCTGGTGTGGCGCACCTCCACCGCATGGCGCATCGGCTGCGTCGGTACCGGCCCCAACCAGGTGCTGCTGGCCATGTGCGCGTCATGCGATTTCGCGATCGCACGCGCCTGGTCGGTGTCACGCGGCAGGCCGGCCAGAAAAGGCTCGAAGCGCGCCGGGTCGAAGGCCAGCTGCGGCGGGAATTGCCACAGGATGGGCCCGAGCTTTTGCCGCAGCTGCAGCAGCCCGGAGGCCAGAAAGTTCGCCAGCGGCAACTCGATGTCGACCAGACGCCGCAAGTGCGTGATCAGCTTCGGGCCTTTGATGCTGAAGACGAAGTCATCCGGCGTGTCGTGGAACCACTCCGCCCAGGTGCCGGGCCGCTGGAGCGAATAGAACGAGCCGTTGATCTCGATGCTGGCCATGGCCTGCGCGGCGTAGGCCAGCTCCTTGCGCTGCACGAGCCCACGTGGGTAGAACGCGCCCCGCCACGGCGGATAGCGCCAACCCGACAGGCCGATGCGAACCCGGCCGTGCGTCAAAACTGCAAGAAGGTAAGGCCGGCGCCGACGCTCGTCTGGCGGAAGTTGTAGTCGGTCAAGGTCTCGCCATAGCCACTGAAGGCTTGCAGGTACCAGCGCAGGCCGTTCGGTGCATCACGCATCACCGGGTAAGTGAACTCCAGTTGCGTGGCGCCGAAGTGCGTGGACTTGAGCGTGGAGCGGTACAGCAGCGAAGCGGTGGCTATGCCGGGCGTCCAGTTGAGCTGGAACTCGCCACGGCCGCGGTAGCCAATGAGATCCGGGTTGTTGTCGGTCTCGACATCTTCTTTCAGGCGATGCAGCAGCCGGGTCGTCAGCGACAGATTGCCCTTCTCGAAACCGGCCCCGAGGTACACGCGGTTCCAGCTGCGCGACAGCGGGTCCGATTGCCCGTTCGATTGGTGCGCCAGCGCCACTTGGCCAAAGCGCCATTGCCAACCGAATGGCAGGTTGCGCAGGCCTTTCGGTGTCGGCACGACATAGATCAGCTCGGGCTCGTAATCGGTGTTGCGAAACGGCTTGGAGTCTTTGCCGTTCCAGATCTGCCACATCGCTTGCTGCGTGAAGGCAAGCCACACATCGGCATTCGGCAGGCCGAAGTCTTGAGCGACCTTGGTGCGCAGCGAGAGCTGGAATTTGGCTTCGACGGTGCGGTAGTCCGGCCGAGACACCTCTGCCTGGGTCGGCGATTGAGGGCCGCGGTTGATGCGGCTCGTCTTGTGCACCGGCAGCACATAGTTCGGCTTGTAGCCGGTGAAGTTGAAGGTGCCGCGCTTGTCTTCGTCGTCCAGTTCCCAGTAGCGCGACAGCAGGCTGGAGGCGGCGCGCTCGCCATTGGCCGCAGGCACCGGCGCGTTCTTCTGCGCCAGCTGCGAACTGGTCGACGAGCCTTCAGCCACCGGCGGCGGCGGTGCGCGGCCGGCCAGCTTGTCGTAGCAGGTCAAACGATCGGCCGAAGGCCCGATCTCGGCGCAATGCGTCAGTGGGGTCTCAGGCTCGGCGGCCCACAGCGGGTGAGACAGCCCCATCAACATTGCAGCAAGCAGGCATGCCTGAGTCGACTGGCGGAAGGTGAAAGGTTCGTGAAGGGAAGTCGGCAAAGGCATGGCGGCGGAAGGCTTAGGTCAAAGAATGCCGGGCAGAGCGCCCAGAAATTGGCGCCGATGGTAGGGGTTGTGCCTTATGACCGTATGTCTGTCCCTTGAAAGCCCGGACAAACTGACAGCTCAAAAAGGGTGCAGCGCCACAAGCGGTTGGTGCGCTTCAGCGCTGGCACACCATCAAGGCATGCGCTGCTGACAGGCCGGTGCATGCGATCATTCCGCCATGAAAGCCCAGGTTCAAGAACTCATCGAACTGCTGCAGGTAGAACGCCTGGAGCACAACCTTTTTCGCGGTATCAGCAGCGATGTGGGTAGCCCGCGCGTGTTTGGTGGCCAGGTGCTCGGCCAGGCCTTGATGGCCGCGGCGCTCACCGTCGAGGGCTCGCGCCAGGTCCATTCACTGCATGCCTATTTTCTTCGCCCGGGAGATAAGGAAGCCAAGATCGTCTATGACGTCGATCGCATCGTCATTCCACATCCATGAGCAGGGCGCCGAACACAGCGCCCCGATGCGCACGGTGCCCGGACCGGAAGGACTGCTGAGCAACCATGTACTGCGTCACAAACACGGGCAGCAACACGCCGAGTCGGTGCCCGCCCGGGTGTTGACCTTTTTGCATGCCGAGACGGCGATCGAGATCCGCGAGGTCGAGCCACTTGATCTGCTGGACCCGCCGCCGCGGCCGGCGCGCAGCGATTACTGGTTCCGAGCAGCGGACCACTTGCCCGATGACCCGGTGCTGCATCAAGCGATGCTCGCCTATTCGTCAGATTTTGGCCTGCTGCGCTCGGCCTTGCTGCCGCACGGCCTGAGCTTCCTGAAAGGTAATGTGCAGGGCGTGAGCCTCGACCATGCGATGTGGTTCCATGCCCCATTCCGCATGGACGAATGGCTGCTGTACAGCACTGAATCGCCGTTTGCAGGCGGCGCGCGAGGCTTTTGCCGCGGCAGCATCTTCACGCACGATGGCCGGCTAGTCGCCTCGGTCGCCCAGGAAGGGCTGATGCGCCCGGTCACGCCGAAGCCGGCGGCGCCTGCCTGAGCGGCGCCCGGCCAGCTTACTTCGGACGGGGGCCCGAGCCGCCCGGCGGCTGGGTGAACAGCTTGGCCGCGCGACCTTTGAGTTCGAGCAGTTCACTCGGCGTGACAGAGTAACGGCCAGTGCCGATATTCACGTCGACCCGGAACTCCACTTCCTTGCCGCCATACGACAGCAGGCCGGAGGTGAACTCGTATTCCTCGTCTTCGGCGGGCAAGCCCTGCTCTCCCTTGTCGTAATCCTCGTACTCCACATTGCGGATGTCGCCGCTGGCCAAGTCGAGGATGCCGGACGACTTCACGATCGTTTCCGTCAGCTCATCAAAAATCACAATCGGTACGTTCAGATCCACGTCTCATCCTGGTCATGTTGTCGGCACAAGCTGCCGTAGGCGGCGATTGTCGTTGCTTCTCCGGCAGGCCGGTGATACGGGTTCGTCAGGCGTGCGAAGAGATCGGCAAGAGAAAGCGGCCACTCAAGCGGCGGCCTCGCGGCGGCGGGTCATGACCCAGCAGCACGCCCGCAGATGCCGTCGAAGCAGGTGCTGAGCAGCATCTCGATGATCTGCTCGTCGCTGTGCTGGCCACTTGCCTTCAACAGGCTGAGCACCGGGTCGCAGGCGCGGGCAAACAAGGTGTAGAGCGCGATCTGTGGCGGCAGCCGAGGGTTCAGGTCGCCCGCGAGTTGGGCTGCGGCAATCCAGGCGCCGAGTTCGTCACTGAGCACCATCAATCGTTCGATATAGAGCTTGTTGGCGACGAGCGAGGCTCGCAGCGCCGAGTTCTGGGCTGGCAGCGATGGCATTTCACCGGCGAGCTGCACCTGCATCGTCCAGCGCGCAACGGCCTTCAATTGTTCGATGGCCAAAGCCTTCGGATGGTCCGTGCGCAGGCTGGCCGTGAAGGCCAGAGTGCGTTCGATGATGCGCACCATCGCCGCGCCGGCCAGCTCTTCTTTCGAACTGAAATGCTTGTAGAGGCTGGCCTTCGCAATCCCGACATCGGCCGCGACTTCGTCGACCGTCATCATCTCGAAGCCTTTTTCGGCCAGCAGCCGGTTCACCGACAGAACGATCGCATCTTCGCGGGCGCGAAGCACTTGCTCTCTGAAAGACACTTTTGCCATGCCGCATTTTAAGGCTTGGCAATCCCCTAGAAACCATCAAGTCAGTTTGCAACCTGACCGTTTCAGGAAATACCAGCCGGTCACAGTCGACAGGGAAGCGGTGAGGCCTTCAGCGCGGCGGTTGGCGTGAGACGCGCCGGCTCCATGAAGACGAGGCGGTGTTGAAACCCCGATCACTGGCCGCCGGGTCGACAAATTTGGAATCGGCGTCGACGCTGGCATCCAGGCCGAAGGCGGTCCCCATGTCTGCAAGGTCCGGCGTTTCGCGGCGAGGACGGCGCCGCAAGACCGTCAGCATCGTCAGCCAAGTTAATCCGGACAGCAAGTTCATGGCGCATCACTCCTATCGATTCGGTTCGCACAATGCGTGTCAGTGTGGGCTTAGGCGCGCAGACTGATGGCACGAACTGAGCCGTTGTTCCTCGCCATTTGAAGCCCACATCGTGCGCCTGCTGATGCAAATGCGGTTGCTTTGTTATAGGGGTGGCAATTTCTTACGCTGGCTACTAAGGTTGTTGCAGGTACTGTCGCCGCAATCCGACAAACCAGCCTCGAATGGAGCTTTATGAACGGCCGATCGCTGCGTGCGCTCACCTGGTCCACGTTGTTAGCCGCCTTAGCGGGCGCGGCTTTGCTGGCCGGCGAAGATGCGGGCTTGTCCGACCCTAGCCTGTTCAGTGCGGACGTTCCA
>CAHJWV010000457.1 GCA_903643055.1 Burkholderiales bacterium
CCGAAGAACTTGTGGAATTCCGCCATCGAACTGATGCGCCAGGGCTTGTTCAGCAGCGACTTGCCACCGTTGTCGGCTTGCGCGGTGTAGCCGACGAACGCCGGCACGGCCGTCGCTACCTCGACCACTGAGTTCGGGAAGGCGTTCTTCTCGACGATATAGACACCGGGTGTCTTCATGACGGCCATTGCGGGCTCCTCTCTGGGTTGGGCTGAGCGGGTTGCTTCAGCGGTGAACGAAGATCTCGGACACCAGCGTGGGCACGCCGCCGATCACTTCACTGGAAAAATGGCGGGGTGCCGCGGCCGGCAGCCGTTGCACGATGACCTTCTCGGGCCGCGTGCGGCGGCTTGCGGCAGGCGGGTCGATGAGCACTTCTGATGGCGCCCGATCGGCGCCATCGGCAAGGCCCTCGCGCGCCACGGTCGCTGCTGGGCTGGGCCGGCTGCGCAGCTGAAAGCGCTCGCCGGGCTGCTCGCGCAGCGCGATCGGCGCAGTCGATCGAAACACGCGGGCGGTGCGGCCATCGGCCAGCTGGCAAGAAGCCTCGGGTTCGAACAAGGCCTCACCCGCCAGCGCGATCACGTGCAGTTCAGGCTCTGGCCAATCGCCGATCAGGCAGTACTTCCAGACGGTGGCGCGCGGCGAGAGGCGAATCACGAAGCGGGCCGGGTTGGCCTCGATGGGGTGACACAGTAAAGACAGCGGAACCTGCACCCGGCCCCAGGTCATCAAGCTCGCATTCGAGGCAGCGTGTTGATCGACGCTGCCGATCGAAGCCCAGCGGTGAAGCTCTTGCGCCGAGGCCCATTCCAGCGCGTGGAGCCGCAAGCTGCCCTGCGGTCCATCGGCCACGGCCTGCGCGGCGTCGAACACCAGCAGTTCTTGCCGCGGCCGGCCCAGCGAGGCGGTGCATTCGCTGAAGCCGCTGCTCGGCGCTTGCAGCAGCCAGCTCAATGACTCCGACGGGTCGGCGGGCGTTGGGGATGGCGCGTTGATCTCATCTTCGTCCTGCATCAACGCGATCCCGTGGGCCGTGGCAAGCGATGCCGCACCGATGCGGCGCAGCAGGGCTTGTGTGGACAGCGTGGGCACGAATCGCAGGCCGGGGCAGGCTTCATCCGCGTAATAGCCGTGGCGCACATCGATCTCCATCCGCAGGCGGTAAGCACCCATGGCCATCACCCTTGCGCGCCGTGCAGCGCCACCTGAACCTGGGGCTGCGTGACCCGGGGCACTTCGGCAAACACCTGGCCGGCATCGATGCTGACCATGCGAACGCGGTACATCACCGAGGGCACGTACTTGCCGCCCAGCAGGCCCCAGACATTGGCGAGTTCACCCCAGGCGAGGTTCTGGAGGTCCAGCGCCAGGCGCTCGACGCGAGGGTCGAGCTCGGGCGTGTTGTGGTGGTCGAACAGCGGGCGCGATTGAAAGAAGGCGATCGTGCCGGCCACCAGCTTCAGCGCTTCGGTGTAGGTCGCGGCACTGAAGTGCGCCGCGAACATCAGCATCAGGTTCAGGCACACCGGTGACTGTGTCAGCCCGACGCGTGCGCCACCGGTCATGCGCGGCAGGCTTTGAGGCAGCGTGTCGCGCTCCAGGTTGACGAGGAACACGGCCAGCTTGTTGGCCGCCTGCGTTGCGATGCTGCCGTCCTGATCGTGCAGGCTCGACACGACCACCAGGTCTTCAGCGACGCCGAACGAGCGCCGCAGCGATTGGTTCAGCGCGCTGGCGATCTGAAGGATGGCGGTGTCGATCATGGTGTCTCGATGGGGTTGGAAGGTGGAGAGCAAGTGAGGGAACGATAGGCAGGGCAGGGCCGCGCGCCCATCGGTTGGATGCGGAGATCGGGGTGCGGTGCTTGCTGAGTGCGCCGACGCAGATGCAGGTGGCGTGGGGAACGCGGCGCGGCCCTGCAACGTAGAGGGTGCGCAAAACTTCCAGGCTCCAGCAGGCGGGGCCTGGATTTTTCTAACGTCTTGTCTGATGGCCGCTGATCGCTTGTGCGGCGAATGCCGCGGGTGGATGCGCTTGCCGCATCAGCGAAGCGTTAGGGGCTTGGGGTGCAAACGCCGGCCAACGAAGCCACCATCACGCGGTCCGTCTGGCGATCGGGGCCGACGTAGAAGTCGACCTGGCCCACATCGGCGAAACCCATCTTTCGGTAGAAAGCGATCGCCCGCGCATTGCGCTCCCAGACACCGAGCCACAGGTGCTGTGCGCCGAAAGCTTGGGCCGATTGCCGAGCCGCGGCCATCAGGTGCTGAGCAAGGCCGCGGCCATGGGCGGTGATGTCGACATAGAAACGGTGCAGCTCGATCGGTCGAGTTTGCGTGATGCAGGCGGGGAGATCGTTCCGCCGCACCTGCGCGTAGGCGCGCAGTGCATCGCCTTCGAATGCAAGCAGGGTCTGAATGTGGCGATCGCTCAGTTCTTCGCTTTGCTGCCGCAGGCCATAGGAAGACGCGAGGTGCGCCTGCAACTCTTCGGGCCGGTTGTCGGCCGCGAAGGTGTCGCTGAAGGAGCGGGCCGCGAATTCGGCCAGCGCCGCGGCGTCGCTGAGTTGCCCGGGCCGGATCTGGATCGATGTCATGGGTGATGGATGTGAGGGCGAGCCAGGAGCGAAGGAGCTCCCGATGATTCTCTCGGTCGGAATTGGTGATAACCCGAGCCGAGAGGCTATTTTCGAAGACGCCACCGTCACGCTTAGACACTTACGTCTAACCAGTTATGCGTGGACTACGATAGCGCAGGCTGGTTTTGCGATGAACCTGTTTTGTGTTCCGACCCAGCCGCACCGTACAACCACGAGGATAAAACGATGAAACTGAGACACATAGTCCCGTTGGCAATGGGCTTGCTTTGTACTCCGCTCACATTTGCCGCGAACTGGCAACTGGTTTGGCAAGACGAATTCAACGGCAGCATTGGCCCCGACTGGGTCTTTGAGACCGGCGCCGGCGGCTGGGGCAACAATGAAATGGAGTACTACCGCCGCGAAAACGCGACGGTCGAGAACGGCGCGCTGGTGATCACGGCCAAGCGCGAAGAGTTTGGCGGCGCTCATTACACCTCGACGCGCATGACGACCCAGGGTCGCAAGACCTTCAAATATGGCCGCATAGAAGCGCGCATGAAATTGCCCGGCAAGCTCGGCATCTGGCCGGCATTCTGGGCACTGGGCGCCAACATTGGCAGCGTGGGCTGGCCTGCCTCCGGTGAGATCGACATCATGGAGCAGATCAATACGGGCAGCGAGATCTACGGCACACCGCACTGGCAAGGCACCAATGGTGGTCACGCGGAATACAGCGGCCATACCACGACAAGCATCCAGGACTATCACGTCTATGCCATTGAATGGGACGCCAACTTCCTGCGCTGGTTCGTGGATGGCCAGCAGTACCACGCGATGGAAATCACCAACAGCGTCGGCGGCACCGATGAGTTCCACCGTGACTTCTATCTGCTGCTGAACATGGCCGTGGGTGGCAACTGGCCGGGCTTCAACGTCGACAACGGCGCACTGCCGACCCGCATGTATGTGGACTATGTGCGTGTCTACAAGGATGGCGGCACGGGCGGCGGTGGCGGTGGCGGTGCGACTGGTCAGGGCTTTGTCGGTGCGCAATCACAGCGTTGCATCGACGCGCCCAACGGCAACAACGGCACGAAGATTCTTCTCTGGGACTGCACCGGCAGCGCCAACCAGCAATGGAGCCTGCAAGCGGACGGCACCTTGCGCGCTCACGGCAAATGCCTTGATGCACTCGGCCACGGTACGACGCCGGGCTCGCCGGTCGGCGTGTGGGACTGCGGCAGTGGCGGCAACCAGAAATGGCGCGTCAATGGCGATGGCAGCATCGTCGGCGTGGAATCCAACCTCTGCCTGGACGTGAGTGGTGGCGCTACGGCCAACAACAGCCCGGTCGCGCTGTGGACCTGCAATGGCGGCGCCAACCAGAAGTGGGCTCGCCGCTGATCCAAGCCTGCTAGAAAACCAAAACCTGCAGGGGACGGACTTCCATCCGCTTTGCGGGTTGGCCGCAGAGGTTTGTGGTGCCAACCGTGGCACCACAAACGCGGCTTTGATCAAGAGACATCTGGGTGCCCATCGCCCAAACGGATCGCCAACAAGCCAGCGGCGAACTTCAACGCAAGCCTTTGCCATTCGGGGTTTCCCGCTCCTGACGCTTGCTGAAGCGCCTTTCCAAGATACGTTTTTTCGCGATACCCCCTTAAGTGTGTGTCAGATGGAAAGAAGTGTTATGCCGCGGCCCGTCTCTGAGACGCAACCCGCATCGGCTCTGAACATCTCGGATCGGTGATCGCCAACTTCGATGGAAATCGAATGGTCGCTACTCCACCGTTCGGTCTTGAAGCTGATAGGCCCCGTTCTATTGAGATCCTGAGCAGATCGGCGCCGGTTGCGTCTGGCAAAGCCGGCGCGTGAAGTTGCTCGGCAAGATTTGATGGAGGCGCTTTTCTACACCATTTCAGATTCCGGCTTCGGTGACGTTATGTAATTCAGCGGAGGCGGTTTGCGGCAGCGCTAATGACCGAAGAACCAGCAGCTGAAGAAAGTCTTGATTCCTCTCATCCCAGGTCGTCCCAGGGATCAAGGCAATCAAGGTAGCCCAGGGTCTGACGCCTGCGGCTCGGCAGCGTTGTCCGACGGGGCTCGACATCGTGCTGACCTTGAGCGCCCCACAGGATGCGCAGGCCTTCGCTTCTGCAGCTGGCGCCGCGGGAGGCCATCGAACAGATCGGTGCCGATCATCCTGAGCAATGCACTGGTTTTGACTATCAGTTTGCGCATGGGGCAGGATTATCCAAAACAATCCCCCCCTCAAATCACCCGCAGGGTGATGCAATGTCAACGTCAACCCTGACGGTTTCATCA
>CAHJWV010000458.1 GCA_903643055.1 Burkholderiales bacterium
CGCTTGAGCTGGTGCAGCGTGCCGCGTTTGGCTTGCTGATTCAAGAGCTGTTGAGCAAGTTCGATCACATCGTGGTCGATACGCCCGCAGCGTCACACGGCGCAGATGCTCGCGTGCTGGCCGCCAAGTGCGGCGCTGCGATGGTCGTGGCTCGCCGGGGCCGTACGCGGCTCAAGCCCATCCAGACGCTGGTCAACGGCCTGATGAAGACACCGACCAAGCTGGCCGGCGTTATGTACAACGAGTACTGAGCAACTTTGCCGCATGACAAGTTCCATCCTGATCGTTATTCCCACACTCAACGAAGCCCGCACCATCGAGACCGTGCTGGGTTCTTTGTCTCAAGATCTTCCGCAGCAGGCTCAGGCCACCTTTGTTGTCTGTGATGGTGGCAGCACCGATGGCACGGTCGGCATCGTCGAGCGCATTGCCAAGCAACGCACCGATGTTCATCTGCTGCACAATCCGCGGCGCATTCAGAGTGCCGCGGTGAATCTCGCGGCCAAGACCTTTGGCCGCGATGCAGACATCCTGGTGCGCTGCGATGCCCATGCGGTTTATCCGACCGGCTTCGTGCGTCAACTCGCAGAAAGCCTGGAACGCACCGGCGCCGATGCCATCGTTGTGCCAATGGATTCGGTCGGCACGGCGTGCCTGCAGAATGCGGCCGCCTGGGTGTCGGACACGCCGGTAGGCTCGGGCGGTTCTGCGCACCGCGGTGGTCGGCAAAGCGGTTATGTCGATCATGGTCACCATGCGGCCTTCCGCATGGCTTCGTTTCGCCGCGCTGGCGGGTACGACGAAAGTTTCACCCACAACGAAGATGCGGAACTCGATTGCCGCCAGCGTGCCTTGGGCAGCAAGCTGTATCTCGATGCCGACATTCGCCTCGAGTATCACCCGCGTGCTAACTTCAGTGGCCTGTGGCGTCAATATTTCGGTTATGGCCGTGGCCGCTCTCGCACGGCGCGCCGGCATCCGGGCTCGATGCGTGCGCGCCAACTCGCCGTGCCGGCGCATCTTGCGTTCTCGGTGCTCGCCTTGGTGATCGCACCATGGTTCCCGCTGTTGATGCTGTGGCCATTGTTCTATCTGTTGGTGTTGGCTTCCACGTCGGTGTTGCTAACAATCAAGCACCGCTCTGCTTGTGCGTTATTGGCCGGGCCTGCGGCCGGGGTGATGCACACCGCGTGGGCTTTCGGTTTTCTGTCAGGCCTGTGGTCGGTGCGCGAGCAACCCTGGCAAGTCGCATTGGCTCAGCCGCTGTGGCATGCCAGCACGATGAGGGCGTCGCATGACTGACAAATTGCAGCCGCCCCGCCTCACTTCGCTGCTGGTCGATCCTTCCCTCTTCACTGCACCCTATGACGCTGCGCTGACGCAAGGCCTGGTGGCTGCAGGCGTCGAGCCGACCTGGGCCACGCGCCCGCCGCGCCGCGATGATCGGCAAGAGATTCCGCTGGAACGGGTTGACGCGTTCTTTTACCGTTATGTCGATGAAGCATTGGCCTTGCCACGCCGCTTGCGTGCCGTGGCCAAAGGCCTTTCGCACATTGCCGGCGTGTTCGGGCTCGTCGCGCGGGTGTTCGTTCGCAAGCCCGATGTGGTGCACTACCAATGGACAGTGGTGCCTCCGGTCGATGCCATGGCAATGGCCGTGATCCGCTGGTTCCGCCCGGTGATCCTGACGGTGCATGACACGGTGGCCTTCAATGGCGAGCGGCTGTCGGTGCTGCAGAACTTCGGCTTCGACTGGCCGATCCGCCTGGCTGATCAGGTGATCGTGCACACGCGGGCGGGCCGACAGACGCTGATCGATCGGGGTGTTCCGCAAGACAAAGTGGTCGTAATTCCGCACGGCCCGCTGCGCCTGAGCGTTGAACTGCCGGCCAGCCCACAGCCTGCAGCGCGTGACCCGCGCTGGACCTTCGTTCTGTTCGGCGAGATCAAGCCCTACAAGGGGCTGGATTTGCTCGTCGAGGCGCTGGGTTCATTGCCGGTGGAGGTGCTGCAGCTATCGCGCCTGATCGTCGCGGGCCGACCGCGCATGGAGATGCAGCCGATCATCGACCGCATCGCGGAACTTAAGCTCGGCGAGGTCATCGAGATCCGCGCCAAGCGTTTGTCTGAAGAAGAGATGGCGGCGCTGTTTGCCGAAGCCGACAGCTTCGTGTTTCCTTATCTGCAGATCGATGCGAGCGGTGTCTACTTTCTCGTCAAAGCCTTGCGCAAATGGATGGTAGCCAGCCGGGTCGGCATTTTTGCCGAAGACGTTCGTGAAGGCGCCGATGGCCAGTTGATTCCTTCCGGTGATGTGCCAGCACTGGCTGGTGCGCTTGCCCATGCCATCGAAGCACGGCCGGTGCCGCAGCCGATGGCTACATCGGACTCCTGGGCCGGCATCGGTGCATCCACACGTCAGCTCTATGAGCAGGCGATCGATGCCCGCTTGAAGCGGCAGAGTTCGTCGTCGCGTGCGTGAGAGGCTGCGCATGAGTGAATCAACGAACGAGCGAATCGGCGAACGCACCTTGTCACGCCGCCTCGCGCTGCGTACTTCGCTGATCTCGGTGTGTGCCTGGGCGCTGACCGGCTGTGCCGGTTTGCCGATGGACGCGCAAGCGGGTGAAGCCGTCAGTTCACGCGTGCCTGCACCGAAGGCCATCGAAGGCAAAGGCTACCGGCTGGTGAAGGACTGGGACTTTGCCCGCACGGTGACCGACGAGCGCCGCCTGCGCGAAGAGTTTTTCACGCGCTACATCTACAGCGATGGCAAGCTCGACTACCTGAACGATGAATGGCAGCGCTTTCGCGACAACGACAACCACCGCATCCGTGACGGCAAGCTGTCGCTGGTGGCGCATGTGCGTGGCGGGCTGAAGCCGGGGGGCATCGAAAGCGGCATGCTGCGATCGAAGTGGACCGGCAAATACGGCTACATCGAGGCGCGCATGAAGGTGCCTTCAGGCCGTGGCATGTGGCCGGCGTTCTGGCTGAACCCGGAAGACAAGGTCTGGCCGCCGGAGATCGACATCGTCGAGATCGTCGACAACGGCCGCGACACCCCGCGCAACAGCTTTCATTACGTGCACGGCAAAGGCACCCGCAAGCCGTCGACCGATTCCACGCAGCTCGACAAGCACGGCGCTTACCGTCCCGGCATCGATTACTCCGAAGGGTTTCATACCTTCGCGGTGGAGTGGACCGAAGACAAGGTGCGCCACTATGTCGATGACGCGCTGGTGGTCGAGCGCACCTACGAGTGGCGTCACAACGATGGCCGCGATGCCGGCCCGGCCCATGTGCTGATCAACCTCAGCGTGGGGGGCAAGTGGCCCGGTCCGCCGGATGCCAGCACGGTGTTCCCCGCCGAGCTGAAGGTGGCCTACATCCGCGTCTGGCAAAAATGAGCAGCCTAGTGAGGGCGGTCGTGAGTCAGTCGATGAACGCATTTCCGTGGGGCTCACGCCGACGCGGCGTTCGATCATGAATCTATCGATGTCTCGTCAGGACGCCTCGGGCGCTCACGCGCAGGCCAAGGCGGAGAGTGGCGTTGGTGACTCGCCCGAGTTCCCGCGCTACATGCGCATCTCGATCATCGCCATCATCTTGTCGGTGACGGTGTTCGGCCGCATGGGTCTGAATGCGGGCGAGTACACGGTCAGCTTCTCGCTGTTCATCGTCTACGGCTTGCTGTTCAAGGCGGTGCTTGACAGCAAAGTGCAGATCGACCCGGCTGGCTTGCTGCTGTTCGGCTTCGCAGCGATCGTGGCGGCCGCAAGCTTCTTGTCGAACAACAACATGAAGCCGCAGTCCCGCGTTTCGTTCAGCTCGCTGATGTTGTTGATCACGCTGTACCTGCCGTTCATCTTCGTGCTCAAGCCGCACATGCGCTCCAAGGAGAACTGGCTGTGGGTGATGCGCGTGCTGCTCAATGTGTCGCTGTTCTGCGCGCTCACCGGCATTGCGCAGTTCTATCTGCAGTTCGTCGTCAAGCAACCGTGGCTGTTCAATGTCAGCCCCTTGTTGCCGACCTTGCTCACCGACCAAGGCATCTATAACTCGGCGATTCCGGTGGGTTCGCTGTTCAAGTCAAACGGCTTCTTCTTCCGCGAGCCCTCGGCCTTCTCTTACATGATGGCGTTTTCCATCATCACCGAGCTGGCGCTGTTCAAACGCTACAAGCGCGTCGCCGTGCTGGGCCTGGGCTTGATGCTGTCTTATTCGGGCACCGGCATCCTGGCGCTGGCCATCGGCATGATGTTCCCGTTTGGCTTCAAGACCGCAATGCGTGTCGGCGTGATCCTGGTCGCCGGCATGATGATCTTCCTGCTGTTCGGTGATGCGCTGAACCTGACCTACACGCTCGGGCGCGTCGGCGAATTCAGTGCCGAGCGCAGCAGCGGCTACATCCGCTATGTGGCGCCGATGCGGCTGATCAACGAACTGGTTGACTCTGCCCCCTGGACGGCCTTTGTCGGCCACGGCCCGGGCACCATCTTTCGTGCCGAGCGTTCATACGAATTCCATGACCCGACCTGGGCCAAGCTGGTCTACGAATACGGTGTATTCGGCTTCACCTCGTTCATGTTGCTGATCACCTTATCGATGAGCCATTCGAAGGCGCCGATCCAGATCCGCGCGGTGATGTTTTCCAGCTGGCTCGTCATGGGAGGGCACCTGTTGACGCCGGAGAACGTAATGATGATTTACACGCTGCTGGCCTTCTGGCCGCGGCCGGTGAAGTCGAACAGTTCCAAGCCCTTCGAAGAGC
>CAHJWV010000459.1 GCA_903643055.1 Burkholderiales bacterium
GCTCCCCCGCCGGAATCTTTTTCAATGCCGGCTGATACCAGGCCTCCGATTGCAAGGTATTGGCCACCAGGTTTTCGTGCAACAGCACGGCCCCCTTGCTGACACCGGTGGTGCCACCGGTGTATTGCAGCACTGCGATGTCGGTGGACTTGATGTCGGGCGCGCGATAAGCCGAATTGCGACCGATCGAAATCGCATCGTTGAAGCGCACCGCCTGCGGAAGCTGAAAGGCCGGCACCATCTTCTTTACATGGCGAACGACGTAGTTAACGATCAGGCCCTTGGGGAAGCCCAGCATGTCGCCCATGCTGGTCAGGATGATCTTCTTGCTGGGCACGGCTGCATAACAGGCCTGCAGAGTGGAGGCAAAATTCTCGACGATGACG
The DNA here is from genome assembly GCA_903643055.1 of Burkholderiales bacterium. The sequence continues at coordinate 387 of CAHJWV010000459.1, forward strand.
ATCGCCTTGGTTCCCGAATCCTTCAGCTGGTGTTCGAGTTCGCGCGGCGTGTAAAGCGGGTTCACATTGACGATCACCATCCCCGCACGCAGGATGCCGGCCACCGCCACCGGATACTGCGGCATGTTGGGCATCATGATCGCAACGCGGTCGCCTTTCTCCAGGCCCAGCGACTGCAGGTAAGCGGCGAACGCGCGGGACAGGTCGTCGATCAGCCCGAAGCTGAAGCTCTTGCCAATGAACCGATAGGCCGGCAGGTCTGCATACTTTGTCAGGCTCTCATCCATCAACGTCGTGAGAGACGCATAACGGGTGGGATCGATCTGTGCCGGCACGCCCGCGGGATATTGCTTGAGCCAAATTTTTTCCATCAACCTCTCCGAGGAATCGCCTGCAGAAAGCGGCGATTCTCCCCTATGCGCGTAGCGCACGGCATCAGGGGTTTTCGAGCGAACTTCAGCGTGCCGTTAGCAAGCCATTGCTGCTTTGCCGACAGCAGCCGATCCCGCTGTGCGCGCCACATTCCTGGGGCGAATCATGCGCCCGCATGATCGAACAAGGGGCCATAAAACCCCTTGCCCGGCTCCATCATGAAGAGGTCACTCGATCGCCTTGACCATGTCTTCGACCACCTTCTTCGCATCGCCAAAAACCATCATGGTTTTGTCCATGTAGAAGAGCTCGTTATCGAGGCCGGCATAGCCCGCCGCCATCGAACGCTTGTTGACGATGATCGTCTTGGCCTTGTAGGCCTCCAGGATCGGCATGCCATAGATCGGGCTGCCCTTGGTGTGAGCAGCAGGGTTCACGACGTCGTTGGCACCCAGAATGATCGCGACATCGGCTTGGCCGAATTCACCATTGATGTCTTCCATCTCGAAGACCTGGTCATAGGGCACTTCGGCCTCGGCCAGCAATACGTTCATGTGTCCGGGCATGCGGCCCGCCACCGGATGGATGGCGTACTTGACCGTGATGCCCTTGGAGGTGAGCTTGGCGGCCAGTTCCTTCACGGCATGCTGCGCGCGGGCCACCGCCAGGCCATAACCCGGAACAATCACCACTGTCTCGGCATTGCCCAGCACGAAGGCCGCGTCATCGGCGCTGCCGGTCTTGACGCTGCGCTGCACGGCGCCGCCCGCTGCCGCCGTGATGGCTTCACCGCCAAAGCCGCCCAGGATCACGTTGAAGAACGATCGGTTCATCGCCTTGCACATGATGTAGCTCAGGATCGCGCCCGAGCTGCCCACCAGCGAGCCAGCGATGATCAACATGCTGTTGTTCAGCGAGAAGCCGATGCCCGCCGCCGCCCAGCCCGAATAGCTGTTGAGCATCGACACCACGACCGGCATGTCGGCCCCGCCGATCGGGATGATGATCAACACGCCCAGCACGAAGGCAAGGGCCAGCAGCAGCACGAAATCGATCTTCACACCGCTGACCGTGAAGCCGATGATGAAGATCAGAGTGGCTACACCCAGCACCAGATTCAGCACATGCTGGCCCGGGAACGAGACCGGTGCGCCCTGGAACAGGCGGAACTTGTATTTGCCGCTGAGCTTGCCGAAGGCAATCACCGAGCCGCTGAAGGTGATGGCGCCGATCGCTGCGCCGAGTGCCAGCTCGAGGCGGTTGCCGGTGGGGATCAACTCGCCTCTGGCCGTGATGCCGAAAGCCCAGGGCTCGACCACCGCGGCAATCGCAATGAACACCGCGGCCAGGCCGATCATGCTGTGCATGAACGCCACCAGCTCAGGCATCTTCGTCATCTCGACGCGCTTGGCCATCACCGCCCCGGCACTGCCGCCGATCAACAGGCCGAACAACACCCACGCGAGGCCGGCGGCGCCGTTCTGGCCCATTTGCCCAGCCAGCTTGTAGATGAGCGCCGCAGTCGTGACGACCGCGATCGCCATGCCAGCCATGCCGAACACATTGCCACGGATCGACGTGGTCGGGTGGCTCAGGCCCTTCAGGGCCTGGATGAAGAAGACGCTGGCAATCAGGTAAAGCAGCGTGACGAGATTCATGCTCATGCCTTGGGCTCCTCGCGCACAGCCACCTTCTTTTCCTTCTTGCGGAACATCTCCAGCATTCGTCGCGTCACCAGAAAGCCGCCGAATACATTGACCGCTGCCAACGCAACGGCCAGCACGCCCATCGTCTTGCCCAAGCCGGTTTCAGTCAGCGCGGCCGCCAGCATCGCACCGACGATCACGATCGCCGAGATCGCATTGGTGACGGCCATCAGCGGGGTGTGCAGCGCGGGCGTCACGGTCCAGACCACGTGGTACCCGACGTAGATCGCGAGCACGAAAATGATGAGGTTGGTTATGGTCGGCGAGATGATGTCCATCCGACGTTCTCCTGGTTTGAAAGTCTCAAGGCTTGCGAATCTCTGGAATGCACCGGCGCTCGCCTGCCGGTGCACCCATCACTTTTTCTTGACCTCGCCGCCCTGCGTCATCAGGCAGGCTGCGACGATGTCGTCGTCCAGCGGCACATGAAAACCGGCATCTGCGGTGATCACGAGCTTGAGGAAGTCCAGCACGTTGCGCGCATAAAGCGCGCTCGCATCGGCGGCCACCAAGCCCGCGAGATTGGTCTCGCCGACCAAGGTAACCCCGTGCTTGACGACGATCTTGTCGGCCTCGGTCAACGGGCAATTGCCGCCCGGCGCACCATGCGGCCCATCGGGGCCGCGCCCGGCCGCCAGGTCGACGATCACCGACCCCGGCTTCATCGACTTGACCATCTCTTCGGTGACCAGCACCGGCGCCGCACGGCCCGGAATCAGCGCCGTTGAGATCACGACATCGGCCGCCGCGACACGCTTGGCGACTTCCACCTTCTGCCGCTCAAGCCAGCTCGGCGGCATCGGTTTGGCATAGCCACCGACACCTTCAGCCGCCTCTTTTTCCTCGGCGGTCTCGTAAGGCACGTCGATGAACTTGGCGCCGAGTGATTCGACCTGTTCCTTGACCGAAGGCCGCACGTCGCTTGCCTCGATCACCGCGCCCAGGCGCTTCGCGGTCGCAATCGCCTGCAGGCCGGCCACCCCCACGCCAAGGATCACGACCCGCGCGGCTTTCACCGTGCCAGCCGCCGTCATCAGCATCGGGAAGAAGCGCTGGTACTTGTCGGCCGCGATCATCACGGCCTTGTAGCCAGCGATGTTGGCCTGAGAAGACAACACGTCCATGCTTTGCGCGCGCGTCGTGCGCGGGGCAGCTTCGAGCGCAAAGCTCGTCAACCCTGCCCCGGCCAAGCGCAGCAGGCCATTGCGATCGAACGGGTTGAGCATGCCGACGAGCGCGGCACCACTCTTCATCAACGTGAGCTCGGAGTCGAGCGGCGCGCGCACCTTGAGCACCAGATCGGCACTGAAGGCGCCGGCCTGATCGGTGATCTCGGCCCCGGCCGCCCGATAAGCCTCGTCGGTCACGCTGGCGGCAACGCCAGCACCGGACTGCACGAGCAAGGTGTGGCCCTGCGCCTTCAGCTTCTTCGCCGTTTCGGGCGTCACGGCGACACGCGTTTCCCCGCCCGCCGTTTCAAGCGGAACCCCTATCAACATGGACCAACCTCCTCAACGCATTGCGTGATGAACTTTGATGCAGCTTACACAAACACCAGCGCGCGAGGGTAACCCATCGCAGGCTGACATACAGTGCGCCAGCGGCGTCCGTGATTCCCGGTCATGGCGCTCGCTAACATCGGCCCCATGCAACATCGTTGGAAACCCAGCGTCACCGTGGCGGCCATCATCCAGCGACACGATGCGGACGCGACCCGCTACCTGTTGATCGAAGAACACACGAGCGAAGGCTTGCGCCTGAACAACCCGGCCGGCC
>CAHJWV010000460.1 GCA_903643055.1 Burkholderiales bacterium
TCCAAGACTTCCTGAAATGCCCAGGTGGCGGAATTGGTAGACGCACTAGTTTCAGGTACTAGCGGGTAACTCCGTGGAGGTTCGAGTCCTCTCCTGGGCACCAAAACACAAGAAAGGCCTGCATGCAAATGCAGGCCTTTTGCGTTTCTGACTCAGTAAAAGACCGAGCCCTTCGCACGGCATCGCGCCGAGGACGGTAGGGGTTGAATAAGCGGAGCAAGAGACGCCGGCCATGGCATGAAGCGACAGAGTCGGCATCCATGGCAGAAACACGCCCGATGACCCCACGCCGGGTTGATTCGGCGTGATCGAGTGCGCTGCAGATTTCATGATCAAGGCCTGTGAACACACGCCTTGATTATTGGTTTGTTTGCGGTCAGATCGCAAACTTCTTGGCCAGGCCATCAGGCCGCAGGTTGTCGTACTCTTCGAAGGGCTGATGGATCCACGGGCTCGTGGGCAGCAATTCGACGTAGTAATCCGGCGTGTAGCTGGAGGCACCTTTCGTCCAGATCACTGCTGACCTCAGTTCGCTGATGGCCGGCATGCTGCGCAAGCGGTCGACGACCGCACGCAAGGTAACGCCTGAATCAGCAAGGTCATCGACCAACAAGACACGGCCGGCCAATTCGCCCTTCGGCATGGTGATGTACTTGGCCATGTCGAGCCGACCTTGGATCGTCCCAGCCTCGGCGCGATAAGAGCTGGTCGACATGATGGCCAGCGGCTTGTTGAACACGCGCGAAAGCACGTCGCCAGGGCGCATGCCGCCACGCGCGAGGCACAGAATCTGATCGAACTGCCATCCCGATGCATCGACCTTGAGGGCGAGCCGCTCGGTCAACAGGTGGTACTCGTCCCAGGAGACGTAAAGATGTTTGCCGTCATCGGTCAGCATGGCGTGACTCCTTGGGTCTCAGTTTTCTTGATAAGGGTGACGCAGCAAGATCGTCTGCTCGCGGTCGGGCCCGGTGGACACCATATCGATCGGCGCACCAATGCATTCCTGCACCCGCTCCAGGTAACGGCGAGCATTCAGCGGGAGCAGATCCCACTGGGTGATGCCTTCGGTCTTCTCGGCCCAGCCCGCGAAGGTCTCGTAAATCGGCACGCACGCCAGGATCTCATCGGCATCCAGCGGCAGGATATCGATCTGGCGGCCATTCAGCTCATAACCGACACAAACCTTGATTTCCGGCAAACCGTCGAGCACATCGAGCTTGGTGATGCACAAGCCGGAGATGCCGTTGATGATCATCGAACGCTTCAGCAGCGCAGCATCCAGCCAACCACAGCGGCGTGGCCGGCCGGTGACGGTGCCGCGCTCCTGACCCACGGTCGACAGATGGTGGCCGACCGTGCCCGGCACGCTCATGTCGAGTTCGGTCGGGAACGGGCCACTGCCTACACGCGTCGTGTAAGCCTTCGTGATGCCAAGGATGTAATGCAGCAGATCGGGGCCAACGCCCGCGCCAGCGGCGGCGTTGCCTGCCACACAGTTGCTGGAGGTCACATACGGATAGGTTCCGTGATCGATGTCGAGCAGGGTTCCCTGCGCGCCCTCGAACAGGATGTTGGCGCCTTGCTGGTGTGCCGTGTAAAGCAGGTAACCGACATCGGCCAGCATCGGCTTGATCTGCTCGGCCACCTTCATCGCGTGATCGAAGATCGGCTGGAATGCCAGCGGCTTCGATTTCAGATACCCCGACAGCGCAAAGTTATGCAGCTCCAGCAATTCGTGCAGCTTCTTCGCGAAACGGTCCGGGTGCTTCAAATCTTGCACACGCAATGCGCGGCGTGCGACCTTGTCTTCATAGGCCGGGCCAATGCCCTTGCCGGTGGTGCCGATCTTGCCGGCGCCACTGGTCTCGCGCAGCGCTTCACGCGCCTTGTCGACCTCGACGTGAAACGGCAGGATCAACGGGCAGGACTCGCTGACGAACAGGCGTGAACGCACTTCCAGGCCGATCGCTTCAAGCCGCTCGATTTCGCTCAGCAGATGGCTTGGATCCACGACAACACCGTTGCCGATATAGCAGGCCACCCCTTCGCGCATGATGCCGGAGGGGATCAGCTGAAGTGCTGTCTTGACGCCCTTGATCACCAGCGTGTGACCGGCGTTGTGGCCGCCTTGGAAGCGAACCACCGCCTGAGCATGGTCCGTCAGCCAATCAACGACCTTGCCCTTGCCTTCGTCGCCCCATTGCGTGCCGACGACGACCACGTTGTGGCCGCTGCGTTTTTGTTGCATCACTTGAATGTCCGCTGAAATGAAAGATGGAAACCGGGACTGCACTGCTTCACAGCGCGCGCAAGACCCATTGCCCGCTCACGTCGACCAGCTCCCGGTCGCAATCGAATTCTTCACCTTCGTGCTCGTGCCCGGGCAGGATGCACACGACCGATTCGCCGAGGTCGCGCAGTTGCCGAATGGCCGCCCGCAGCCCCGCGGCTTCGCCCCAGGGCGCACGAATCGCCGCGCTGAAGGCCATCGGCTGCACCAGTGCGCCCAGTTGCTTCAAGTCGGCGCTGAAGCCCACGGCCGGACGATTGCGGCCAAACACCGAGCCGACCTCGTCGTATCGACCACCACGCAAGACTGCGTCGCTGGAGCCTGCCGCATAGACAGCGAACCGGGCCCCACTGTAGTACGCATAGCCACTCAGGTCAGCCAGGTCAAAGCCAATGCGCACGTCAGGAAAAGCCTGAAGAAGGTGCTGCGCCAACCACGCCAAGTCGTCCAGCGCGGTAGCAATCAAAGGCTGCTTGGGCAATTCAGTTCTTGCTGCAGCCAGCAGCACTTCCTCTCCGCCGTACAAGCGCAGCAAGGCCAGCAGTCCGCGCCGTGCTTCGGCCGGGAATCCAGCGGTCAACCCCTCCAGAGCCGCGGTGTCCTTGGCTGCCAGGGCCGCATAAACCAAGCTCAAGCCAGCCGCATCAATCGCCACTCCAGCCAAAACACCCCGCACGATGCGGGCGTCGCCCAGGTCGAGTGTGAGTTCGGAGATGCCGGTGCGCTTCAGGCCATCGAGCGCCAGCTCCAGCACTTCCAGATCGGCCTCCAACCCGGCGTGGCCATAGATCTCCGCACCGAATTGCAGCGGCTCGCGCGTGCCATGCAAACCATCGGGGCGTGTGTGAAGTACCGGCCCGCAATAGCACAAGCGGGTCACGCCATGCCGGTTCAAGAGATGGGCATCGATGCGTGCGACCTGCGAGGTGGTATCGGCACGAACGCCCAAGGTGCGGCCGCTCAGCTGATCGACCAGCTTGAAGGTCTTCAGATCGAGTTCGCGCCCGGTACCGGACAGCAATGAATCCAGATGCTCCAGCAGCGGCGGCATCACCAATTCGAACCCGTAGCCACGGGCGCCATCGAGCAGACCACGACGGATTTCTTCGATGCGACGGGCCTGCGCAGGCAGGACGTCAGCAATGTGCTCGGGCAGCAGCCAAGCAGACGACATGTGAAATGACCGGGGGATTAAAAAAGAGATTGTACCGGCCACCATCAAGGCGGCGGCTGCTTCAGCCGAGGAACAACAACAAGCCGATGAGCCCAAGAACCATGCTGCTCAAACCGATGAAGCGAATCTGCCCGTCGGAGAGACGGGTCAGATTCCAATACTGTTCGTTTAAGTAATTTTCTGCCATGATTGGCGCCTTGCATCAGCGGAGCAAGGCATGGCACGAACCAA
>CAHJWV010000461.1 GCA_903643055.1 Burkholderiales bacterium
GCTCTTTTTGCTTTACACCTCCGGGTCAACCGGCAAACCGAAGGGGGTTCAGCATTCGACCGGCGGCTATCTGCTGCATGCCGCCGTCACGACGAAATGGACCTTCGACCTGAAGCCCGACGATGTGTTCTGGTGCACCGCCGACATCGGCTGGGTCACCGGCCATACCTACATCGCCTACGGCCCGCTTGCGCTCGGCGCGACCGAGGTGGTGTTCGAAGGCGTGCCGACCTTCCCTGATGCCGGCCGCTTCTGGAAGCTGATTCAAGACCATCAGGTCACGATCTTCTACACCGCGCCCACCGCGATCCGTTCGCTGATCAAGGCGGCCGAAGCCAACGATGCGGTGCACCCGAAGAGCTATCAGCTGCAAAGCCTGCGCATCCTCGGCTCGGTCGGCGAGCCGATCAACCCGGCGGCCTGGGAGTGGTACCACCAGCATGTGGGCGGCGGCCGTTGCCCGATCGTCGACACCTTCTGGCAGACCGAGACCGGCGGCCATGTGATCACACCGCTGCCAGGTGCCACGCCGCTGGTGCCGGGCTCGTGCACTTTGCCGTTCCCCGGCATTCAGGCGGCCGTGGTCGATGAAACCGGCAAGGACGTGCCGAACGGGCAGGGCGGCATTCTCGTGATCAAGAAGCCCTGGCCGTCGATGATCCGCACGATCTACGGCGACCCGGAGCGCTTCAAGAAGAGCTACTACCCGGAAGACTTCAAAGGCCAGTACTACCTTGCCGGCGACGGTGCCATCCGCGACGAGAAGACCGGCTACTTCACGATCACCGGCCGCATCGACGACGTGCTGAACGTGTCGGGCCACCGCATGGGCACGATGGAGATCGAATCGGCGCTGGTGTCGTGTACCGACCTTGTGGCCGAAGCTGCCGTCGTGGGCCGGCCTGACGACACCACCGGCGAGGCGATCTGCGCCTTCGTCGTGCTGAAGCGCTCACGGCCCACCGGCGACGAAGCGAAGGCGATCGCCAAGCAGTTGCGCGATTGGGTCGGCAAGGAGATCGGCCCGATCGCCAAACCGAAAGACATTCGCTTCGGTGACAACCTGCCCAAGACCCGCTCCGGCAAGATCATGCGCCGGCTGCTGCGCTCGGTCGCCAAGAACGAAGCCGTCACCCAAGACACGAGTACTTTAGAGAATCCGGCGATCCTTGAGCAACTGGGTCAGGCTTACTGACACAGTTGCTGAAGCTGCACAGCGTGCGCAGGAGGAGAAGCCGACAGCAGGATTTGGGGCTTGCTCATATGGCTTGCCATGTGGGCGAGCACCAGAATCCGGCGATCCTTGAGCAGTTGGGCCAGGCTCATTGATCCAGGTTGCGCATGAGTGCGCCGCGCCAGCAAACCAAAAGGCCTCGCGATGCGAGGCCTTTTCATTCGCGCCGGACGCCGCGACCGTTCACTTGATCGTCAAGATCCACTGCACCAATTGCTTGGCCTCGGCTTCGGTCACTTGCGGGTTGGCAGGCATCGGCACCGGACCCCAGGCACCTGCGCCGCCCTTGATGACTTTCTGCGCCAGCTTGTCGGCAGCATCTTTCTGGCCGGCGTATTTGGCGGCCACGTCTTTATAAGCGGGGCCGACCACTTTCTTGTCGAGTGCATGGCAGGCCATGCAATTCTTCTTCTGCGCCAGTTCCGGGTTGGCGAATGCGGGTGCCGCGGCCATCGCCGCAGTAGCAACAATCAGTGAAAGAGCAAACTTCATGGGTTCCTTTCCAGGGCCTGTGTCAAGCAGGTGAATTACATTTCCAACACTGCCAAAGTATCAACGCATTCTACGAGTTGGGGTTGACAAGGGAAGGTTGCTCCAGCGCTGGAGCCGTGGCCCACATCCATCGTTGATCGACGGCAGCGTGCACAGAGAGAACGCGGCAGTCGGGTTCGCGCCTCACCGGGCAGATCGCCGCGCACGACATTTGTTATTGGGGCCATTGCATGTATTTCGTCATTCTGGGTGTGTTGCTGCTGCTGATGAAAGCGACCGATTTCGGCATCGTGGGGGCCTGGTCGTGGTGGGCCGTGCTGTGGCCGTTCCTGGCGGCGGTCATCTGGTGGTGGTGGGCTGATGCCACCGGCTACACCAAGCGCGTGGAAATGGACAAGATGGAAGAGCGCAAGACCAAGCGCCGCACCAACAACCTGGGTGCGCTGGGCCTGGACGAGCGCGGCCGCCGCCGAGGGCGCAAGCGCTGAAGGCCGGGTTCGGCTCACGGAGAATTCGGTGCCTGGATCTTGATTTCATAATCGGTTTGGAGGGAAAAAAGCGGCTTCAGCGGTCGCTTTTTCTTGGGTGCTTGAGTTCGCCTTGATAGTTGCTCCAGGGCTCGGCTAGCCTCGTGAATGCGCCGCGGCTGATGACCCAACGCGCTGCGCGTCACACTCTGTCAATCCATCACGAGGATGCTGCCCGCTGCATCTTTTCAATGACACCGGAAGCCCTGCGCGACTGTGCTCAGTCGATCTTGTCGAGCACCGCGCCCACGCTGGCGCTGGCGGCATTGCGGAAGAACTTGGCCATCACGCCGCGGGTGTAGCGCGGGGCCGGGGCTTTCCAAGTGGCACGGCGTTGCGCCAGTTCTTCATCGCTGACATGCAATTCGAGGCTCAGTGTGTGGGCGTCGATCGTGATCGAGTCACCTTCATGCACCAGCGCGATGTTGCCGCCGGCATACGCCTCGGGCGCCACATGCCCGACCACCATGCCCCAGGTGCCGCCGGAGAAGCGGCCGTCGGTGATCAGGCCAACCGATTCGCCGAGGCCCTGCCCGATCAGCGCACCGGTCGGGGCCAGCATCTCCGGCATGCCGGGCCCGCCCTTCGGTCCGAGATAACGCAGCACCATCACGTCGCCAGCGACGATCTTGCGCGCCATGATCGCGGCCAGCGCCGATTGTTCGTCATCGAACACTCGCGCCGGGCCGGTGATCACCGGGTTTTTCAGGCCGGTGATTTTCGCGACGCAGCCTTCGGGCGACAGGTTGCCCTTCAGGATCGCGAGGTGGCCTTCGGCATAGATCGGCTGGTCGATCGGGCGGATCACGTCCTGGTCGGCGCGCGGCACATCGGGCACATCGGCCAGGTTTTCAGCAACGGTCTTGCCGGTGATGGTGATGCAATCGCCGTGCAGCAGGCCGGCCTTCAGCAGCAGCTTCATCACTTGCGGAATGCCACCGGCCTTGTGCAGGTCGACCGCGAGGTATTTGCCGGAGGGCTTCAGGTCGCACAGCACCGGCACCTTGCGGCGCACGCGCTCGAAGTCATCGATGTTCCATTCGACGCCAGCCGCATGGGCGATCGCGAGGAAGTGCAGCACCGCATTGGTCGAGCCGCCGGTGGCCATGATCACCACGACTGCGTTCTCGATCGACTCGCGGGTCACGATGTCGCGTGGCTTCAGATCGTTCTTGACCGCTTCGACCAGCACCCGCGCCGCTTCACGCGCGCCGGTCGCGGTTTCTTCATGCGGGTTGGCCATCGTCGATGAATACGGCAGGCTCATGCCGAGTGCTTCGAACGACGAACTCATCGTGTTCGCGGTGTACATGCCGCCACACGAGCCACTGCCCGGAATCGCCCTGCGCTCGATCTGGCAGAAATCTTCTTCGCTCATGTTGCCGGCGCTGAACTGGCCGACGGCCTCGAACACGCTGACGATGTTGAGGTCCTGGCCCTTGTAGCGCCCTGGCAGGATGGTGCCGCCATACACATAGATCGCCGGCACGTTGGCGCGCAGCATGCCCATCATGCCGCCGGGCATGTTCTTGTCGCAGCCGCCGACCACGAGCACGCCGTCCATCCATTGGCCGCCGACGCAGGTCTCGATGCAATCGGCAATCACCTCGCGCGAGACCAGGCTGTACTTCATGCCTTCGGTGCCCATCGCCATGCCGTCGCTGATGGTTGGCGTGCCGAAGATCTGCGCATTGCCGCCTGCCGCTTCGATGCCTTCCACGGCGGCGTCAGCCAGCTTCTGCAGGCCCGAGTTGCACGGCGTGATCGTCGAATGGCCGTTGGCCACGCCGATCATCGGCTTCTTGAAGTCGCCTTCTTCGTAGCCGAGGGCGTAATACATCGAACGGTTCGGCGCGCGGGCCACGCCCTCGGTGATGTTTTTTGATCGGCGGTTGATGCTCATCGGTGTCTCCTGGCGGTCAGCTGGGGGCTGGCTGTTGATATCGAGACGGAAGTATCCCGCCGTGGCAACATCGCGTCCAATATATCCACAGCGCTTGATTGATATGGATGGCAAATGACTGATCAGGCACCTCATGCCGCGATGGAGGGCACTGAGTTCTCGAAAGCATCGCTGATCGAGCTGCGCACGTGGCGCCAGTTCCTGGTGCTTGCGCAGACCCTGCATTTCACCCAGGCGGCCGAGCGCCTGCACATGACGCAACCGCCGCTGACGCTGTCGATCCAGCAACTGGAGGCGAGGCTCGGCGTGGCGTTGTTCGAGCGCAGCCGGCGGCGCGTGGCCTTGACGCCGGCCGGCCAGGCGCTGGTCGAACCGGTGCGCCAGCTGCTGCAGCAAGCGGCCGCCTTGCCGGGGTTGGCGATGGCGGCGGGGCAGGGCGCCGTGGGCCGCCTGAGGGTGGGCTTTGTGTCGACCGAGATCGGAAGAGCACACGTCTGAACT
>CAHJWV010000462.1 GCA_903643055.1 Burkholderiales bacterium
TCACCGGCCTGGGCGTCATCGCGATGTTGAGCCCGCTGACCGGCGGGCTGATCGTGCAATGGCTGAACTGGCATGCCGTGCTGTCGGTGGTCGCGGTCTTCGGCGCGCTGACGCTTTCGCTCGTGATCTGGAAGTTCACCGAAACTGTGCCGCAACGCAACCCGCACGCCACCCGGTTGCGGCCGATGCTGGCCAACTGGCGCGAGGTGCTCAGCAATCCGACCTTTCGCGCCTGGGCCTTGCTGTCGTCATTGACCTACGGCGGCATCTTCGTCGTGCTGGCCAGCTCGTCGTTCGTCTTCACCGAAGCGCTGGGCCGCTCGCGCCTGGAGATGGGCACGGTACTACTGTCTTGCTCGTTGTCATACACGCTCGGCACGGTGTTATGCCGGCGGCTGCTGCCCCGGCTGGGCCTGCGCGGCACGGTGGCGATCGGTGGCGCCCTGTCGCTGGCCGGTGGTTTGACGATGGCCGTGTTGAGCCTCATCGGCGTGAGCTCGATGTGGGCCATCGTCATTCCACTGTGGGTCTATGCGATCGCGCATGGCCTCCACCAGCCCTGTGGGCACGCCGGTGCGGTCGGCCCCTTTCCTGAAAAGGCCGGTACCGCGGCGTCGCTGTCCGGCTTCATCACCACCGTCGTGGCCTTCGCGGCGGGCCTCGTCCTCGGCCGCAGCCTGAATGGCACGGTCTTCCCGCTGACGCTGGGCCTCGGCTTCTTCAGCATCGGCATCGCACTGGTTGCGTGGACGCTCGTGCAGCGCCATGGTGACCCACGCGCCGGCATTCCCGTTTTTCTTCCGACGAATCCATGACCCCACTTCCCCCTTACCTCTGCCTGGCCGGCCCGACCGCCTCCGGCAAGACCGCTACCGCGCTGGCGATTGCCGAAACCCTGACATCGCAGCGACCGGTCGAAATCATCAGCGTCGACTCGGCGCTGGTCTATCGCGGCATGGACATCGGCACCGCCAAGCCCACGCCGGCCGAGCGCGCGGCCGTGCCGCATCACCTGATCGACATCATCGAGCCGTCAGAGTCGTATTCGGCCGCGCGCTTCGTTACCGATGCCGAACGGCTGATCGTCGAGATCAGCGCACGCGGCCACCTGCCTTTGCTCGTCGGCGGCACGATGCTGTATTTCAAGGCCTTGTTCGAAGGGCTCGATGCGATGCCCGCCGCCGACCGCGAGGTGCGGGCCGCGCTGGCCGAGCAACTGCAGCGCAAAGGCCTGCCCGCGCTCTATGCCGAATTGAAGCGTGTCGACCCCGTCACCGCCGAGCGCCTGAAGCCCGCCGATCACCAGCGCATCCAGCGTGCGCTGGAAGTGTTTCGCGTCAGCGGCCAGCCGCTGTCGAGCTTTCACAGCGAGAAGCCGCAGCGCGATTTGCCAACCTTGATCTCGCTTGAACCGCAAGACCGTGCCTGGCTGCATGAGCGCATTGCCAAACGCTTCGAGCAGATGCTGGCGCAAGGCCTGGTCGAAGAGGTCGAGACGCTGGAAGCACGTGGCGATCTCGACGCCGATCTGCCGTCGATGCGCTGCGTCGGCTATCGCCAGACCTGGGAAGCCCTGGTCGGCGAAGACCTGAGCGATCTGCCCGAGCGCGGCATTGCCGCGACGCGCCAGTTGGCCAAGCGCCAGATCACCTGGCTGCGCGGCATGCCGCATCGGCAGATCGTGGCCTGCGATGCCCCGGATGCGATCGAACGCGCGACCACGATCGCGCGCGACTGGCTGGCCTCGCTCGAAGCACAGCACCCGGTCCTCGCTGACACAGTCACTGGAGGCGAGCACTCCGGTGCTGTGAACCCATGACCTTGCTGGCGGTCCGCTCGCTGCGCAAGCTTTACGGTGACACCGCCGTCTTCAGCGATGTCGACCTGGATGTCGCGGCCGGCGAGTTCGTCGCAATCCTCGGTGAATCCGGTGTCGGCAAGTCGACCTTCCTGAATTGCATCGCCGGGCTCGATCCTGTGGACGGCGGCTCGGTGCACATCGCTGGCACTGAAGTCACCTCGCTTGCCGAACCTCAGCAGGCGCTGTTCCGGCGCGCACATCTGGGCTTCGTGTTCCAGGCTTTCCACGTACTGCCGCATTTGAGCGTGGCTGAGAACGTCGGCCTGCCGCTGCTGCTGCAAAAAACGCCCGATGCGGCCCGCGTGCAATCGCTGCTGGAGGCGGTCGGCATCGGCGCGATGGGCGATCGGCTGCCGCAAACGCTGTCCGGCGGGCAACTGCAGCGTGTGGCGATCGCGCGCGCGCTGATTCATCGACCGCAACTCATCCTGGCCGATGAACCGACCGGCAACCTCGACCCGGCCACCGCCGAGAAGATGATGGACTTGCTCGCCGCCCAGGTGCGTGAGCACGGCGCGGCCTGCGTACTGGTCACGCATTCGCACACCGCCGCGGCCCGGGCCGATCGCGTGCTCACGCTGACCGCCAGCGGCATGCAAGGCTGAGCGATGCTGCAACTGCTGCGCCGCCTGTCATGGCCGGAGTGGCGCCATCACCCGTGGCGCAACCTCGCGGCCTTGCTCGCGGTGATGCTCGGCGTGGCGCTGGCGTTCTCGGTGCAATTGATCAACCAGTCGGCGTTGAACGAGTTCAGCTCGGCCGTGCGCGCCATCAACGGCCAACCCGACTTCGAAGTGCGCAGCCAGCACAGCGGCTTCGACGAGGCGCTGTATGAGCGCGTCGTCGGCCATCCGCAGGTGGCGATCGCCAGCCCGGTGATCGAAATCGACACCTATGCGATCGATGCGCAAGGCCAGCGCGTCGCACTGCGCGTGCTGGGGCTGGATGCGCTGGTGGCCGCATCGCTCTCACCCGCCTTGCTGCCGCACCCCAGCGACGCCACCGACCGGCTGTCCTTGCTCGACCCCCAGGCGATCTTCCTGAATGCCGCAGCCCAACTACGCCTGGCCGCTGGCGCGATCCAGCTGCAAACACAGCACGGCAAGCTGACACTGCAACAACGCGGCACCGTCTCGGCCGCCGGGCCGCCCTTGGCGGTGATGGACATCGCCGGCGCGCAAGCCAGCTTTGGCTGGCTGGGCCGGCTCAGCCGCATCGACGTGAGGCTGGCTACCGGCGCCGATCGGGCCACGGTCGTGAAGGCGCTCGCGCTGCCGGAAGGCTTGCGCGCCGCCGCGCCCGATGAAGCGGCGCAGCGGGTCTCGAACGTCTCGCTTGCCTACCGCGTCAACCTCACGGTGTTGGCCTTGGTGGCGTTGTTCACTGGCGCCTTTCTGGTGTTCTCGATCCTGTCGCTGTCGGTCGCCAAGCGCCAGCCGCAGCTGGCGTTGCTGGGTGTGCTCGGCCTGGGCGCACGCGAGCGGCTGTGGCTGGTGTTGATGGAATCGGCGGTGCTCGGCATCGTCGGCAGCGTGCTGGGCCTGGCGCTCGGCACCGCGCTCGCATCGCTGGCCTTGCGCCTGCTGGCCGGCGATCTGGGCGGTGGCTATTTCCCTGGCGTCGCGCCCACGCTGCAGTTCAGCGCACTCGCCGCACTGATCTATGGCGCGCTCGGCGTTGGCGCCGCGGTGATCGGCGGCTGGCTGCCGGCACGTGCCGCGCAGCGCTTGGCCCCGGCGCAAGCGCTGAAGGGGCTGGGCAGCGCTTCAGCGGGCAAGAGTTCGGTTTGGCTTGGGCCGGTGCTGTTGATCGCAGGCGTGTTGCTGGCGCTGCTGCCGGCGATCGGCGGTGTGCCGCTGGCGGCTTACGGCGCGGTTGCCTGCCTGCTGTTCGGTGGCATTGCCTGTGTGCCAGCCGGCGTCGGCGCGCTGTTGCGGCTGTGGCCCACACCGCGCAACGCACTGGTGCTGTTGGCGGTGCAGCGCGCGCGGCATCAGCGGCACACCGCGACCGTCGCGGTGGCCGGCGTGGTCGCGAGCCTGAGCCTCGCGGTGGCGCTGACGGTGATGGTGTCGAGCTTCCGCGACTCGGTCACCCGCTGGTTGCAAGACGTGCTGCCGGCCGATCTGTATGTGCGCGCCGCACCGAACAGCCTGATCGGCGATGTCGTCACGCTGCCGCCCGAACTCGTGCGCCGCGCCGCGCAGATCGATGGCATTGCGCGCGTCAGCAGCCAGCGCGTTTCGACCCTGCAGCTCGATGCGACGCGGCCCGCCGTCACCCTGCTCGCCCGGCCCTTGAGCGACGACGCCCGCGAGCTGCCTTTGATCGGCGAGTTGCGTGCTGTACCGCCCGGTGAGATCGGCGCTTTCGTCAGCGAAGCGATGGTCAGCCTGTATGGCGCGGCGCCGGGCACGCACCTGACGCTGCCCTTGTCCACGAAGCCTGCCGGCATGACGGTCTTCATACGCGGCGTCTGGCGAGACTATGCCCACCAGCACGGCGCGATCACGCTGCCGATGAGCGATTACCGCCGCCTGACCGGCGACGAGCGCATCAACGACATGGCGCTGTGGCTGCAGCCCGGCGCCGATGCCGCAGCCATTCAGGCCCAGCTTCGGCAACTTGCCGTCTCGGCCGGCAGCGACCCCGGCCTGCTTGAATTCGCCAGCGTGGCGCAGATCCGCGCGATGTCGCTGCGCATCTTCGACCGCAGCTTTGCCGTCACCTATTGGCTGCAGGCGGTGGCCATCGCGATCGGCCTGTTCGGCATTGCTGCCAGCTTCTCGGCCCAAGTGTTGGCACGTCGCAAGGAGTTCGGGCTGCTGGCCCACCTCGGCTTCACGCAGCAACAGGTGCTGAAGGTGGTGGCGGTCGAAGGCGCGGTCTGGACGGCCACCGGCGCGCTGCTCGGCCTGGCGCTCGGCATCGCGGTCAGCGTCGTGCTGGTCGACGTCGTCAATCCACAGAGCTTTCACTGGACGATGGAACTGGTGCTGCCCTGGCCGCGGCTGACGCTGCTGTGCGCCGCCGTCATCGCCGCCGGCACCGTGACCGCCTGGCTGTCGGCACGAGGCGCAGCCCGCCGGCAGATGGCTTTGGCAGTGAAGGAAGACTGGTAAATCTGCGGCGTTCCAGCGCCATCACGATCGCCAGTCAGTTCCCGGATTCGCACCGTTGCGCAGGGCTTCGCCTCAGGCCGTGCGGCGGCCTGAGGCTTGCCGTGAAATGCCGATGTGGATAAATCCCGCGATGAATGTTGGTATCTGACGGTATGGTTTCGACAGCCGCGCGCGGGCGTTGCTGCATGTGTTTTCCATGACCAGCCACGGCACATGAATGTCCTGGCCTACCCAGGGATGGCTGCGTTGTTTGCCGTTCGTTCGATCCACCCCGCTCGTCTCCCTTGAGGCCCGGCCATGAGTAGCTACCGCATCAGCCCAGTTAAACGCCACAGTCCCGCCATCTCGGCGCCCACGGTCCCGTCGCAGCCCATCCCTGAACAAGCCTCCAGGTCGCGCTCGCGCACGCTCGTCACCGGCCTGATCGGCTTGGCGTCACGCATGTCGAGCTCCAAAGCCGATCAAGGGTCAAGGCCCCACGCGGCATGTTGAGCCACATCAAGGCAGGTCTGCGAGAAGGTTGGAACTCGATCGATAAGGGCAATCTGTCGGCTGTGATGTCGACTGCCGCTCACGCGGAACACCATGGCTTGGGGGTCCTTGAAGCGGTCGTGCCGGCGCTGGCTCGCGCAGGAAAAGAGTTCTCGCGCGGCTACAAGCGAACTCAGGGCACCCCTCCGATGTCTGCGAAGGAGATGAGCGCCGAGGTGGACAAGGCAGGGACTCAAGCGGCCGCAAGAACGGCCAGCTTCGTCCAGACCATCCGCCCCTTAAGCACCGCGATCCGGGATGCCTATCAAAATCGAAAGATGGGGGGCGCAACAGGGCCATCGACGGTCCGTCGACGCAACGAGACGGCGCCAAGCGCGACATCGCCAAAATCGCCCAAGCCATCACTCACGCTGTTCACCTCATTTCCTGATCTTCAAAGTCCACAGCCCCGGCGTGCCGAAGCGCATGGAGACACATCGCCGCTGGGTACGGCAAAATTTCAGAGGCAGC
>CAHJWV010000463.1 GCA_903643055.1 Burkholderiales bacterium
AGACTGTGCTCTTCCGATCTGCTGGCTGTCGCGCGCGGCGCTGGCCGGTGCGTGCGTACTGCTGCAAGCCGGCTGTGCCAGCCTGCCGCCACCGCAAGCGCGCGAGCCCGACCATGCGTTTGCAGCACCGCAGACCACGCCACTGGGCAAGCTGGCGGTGGCTGCATCGACGGCGGCATCGGCTCCCGGTGTGTCCGGCTTTCGATTGCTGGTCGATGGCGGCGAAGCCTTCGGCACCCTGGCCGCATTGACCGACCGTGCGCAGCGCTCGCTCGACCTTCAGTACTACCTGATCCACAGCGACGGCTCGAGCCGCGCGCTGATCCAGCGAGTCCGCGCTGCCGCGGACCGCGGCGTCAAGGTGCGCCTGCTGGTCGATGACCTGAACACCTCGGGCCAGGATGCCGGCTTTCTTCGCCTCACCGCCCATCCCAACATCGAGCTGCGCATCTACAACCCCTTCCCGGCAGGCCGCGCTTCCACGATCAGCCGGGTGTTGACGTCGATCACCGACATCACCCGCATCAACCAGCGCATGCACAACAAGATGTTCGTGGCCGACAACGCGTTGGCCGTCACCGGAGGGCGCAATCTGGGGGATGCCTATTACGTTGAAAGCCAGGACAGCAATTTCCTCGACATCGACCTGATCGTCGCTGGCCCGGCGGTGCGCACGCTGTCAGCCACCTTCGACGCGTTCTGGAACAACCCGCTCGCTTACCCCATTGCAGCGATTGCCGGCACTGAGCCGATTGCGCCACTCCCGGCCGAAGCGTCGCCACAGACCGCCGCTTCGGCGACCGACGCCACTGCCAGCGCGGCGACCTTGTCAGCATCTGCCGACAAGGTCGCGCCCGGTCCCAGCTCGACCGAATCAGTCACCGCCATTCCCAGCGAAGGGTTCGCACGCGAACTGGCACAAGGCCAGCTGAATCTGGTCTGGGCGAGTTCGCACGTGCTGGCCGACCAGCCCTCGAAGATTGGCAACGAAGGCGAATTGACGAGCAATCAGGCGATCGCCGATGACGTTGAATCGCTGATGCGGTCGGCGAAGAAGGAGGTGATCCTGATGTCGCCGTATTTCGTACCGGGCGAGCGCGGCGTCGCGCTGATCACAAGCCTGGTTCAACGGGGCGTGAAGGTGCGCATCCTGACCAACTCGCTGGCCACGACCGATGCGCCGGCCGTGCACATCGGCTATGCGCGCTACCGCGTGCCGCTCTTGGAGCAGGGCATCGAGCTGTATGAGTTGCGCCCGCATCTGAATGCAACGCGCCGCACACGCATCGGCGCCTTCGGTTCATCGCAGGCTTCGCTGCACGCCAAGGTGCTGGTGGTGGATGGCGCCACCTCGCTGGTGGGCTCGATGAACATGGACCCGCGTTCCGAGAAGCTCAACACCGAGATGGGCGTGGTCGTGCGCAGCACCGTGATCTCAAAGCAGCTGGCGCAGACCTATCAAGACTTGAGCACCAGCGCTTACCGGTTGAGCCTGACGGCCGACAAGACGGTGCAGTGGACCGCGAGCGGCATCAACGCGCCGCCAGCCAGCACCGACGAGCCCGAAGCCAGCCTGTGGCTCAAGCTCGGCTTGAAGCTGCTCGCGCCATTTGCGCCTGACGAGATGCTGTAGCGCCAGCGCCGGCCGGTAGCACTGCGGCCATTCCACCGCAGCTCACTCGACCTTCACGCCTTTCCAGAAAGCCACGCGCCCTTTGATCTCGGCCGCGGCTTCGGTCGGTTCGGGGTAGTACCAAACCGCGTCAGGGTTCATCTCGCCATTGACGAACAGGCTGTAGTAATACGCCTGCCCTTTCCACAAGCAGCTTGTGCGATGGTTGCTGAAGCTCACGTAATCGCGATTCAGGCTGCTTTCCGGGAAATAGCAGTTGCCTTCGACCACAACGATGTCGTCACTTTCGGCGAGGGTCACGCCGTTCCAGCTTGCTTTCATTGCGTCCTTTCGCCGGCCGGGCCGGAGGTTAAAGGCGCGATGGTAGCGAGACCCCGGCAGTCAGCCTCACGCCAGCGACTCGAAGACCGCTGCGGAGCACACCCGCCGCCGTGGCGCTGGCGCTGATTACGCGGTCGCGCGGCGCTTCTTGACGCCGCCGCGCTCACCGCGCTCAGACGCTTCGGGCATGTTCTCGAGCACCCACAACAGCGTGTCGCGGCGGGCCGCGATTTCGATGCGCGCTTCCTCACCGGAGCGCGGATAGCTGGCCGACAGCAACACGCCGCTGACCAGCTCGTCGTTCGCGGCGGCAATGACTTTTTCGAACAGAGACCGGGCTGCGGCCAGCTCGCGACTCATCTTGGGATTGAACATCGGGATCTCCTTTTTGAAGTGAATTGAAAGCATCTCGGCCAACACGGGAAGCTTGAAACGGTCAGGCCACCGCGATCGATGCGCCGCCCGTTCACGGGACGCATCAAAAAAATCCAACTGATCTGAGGACGTCGGCATCAGAAGCTCCGCTCAGTGAACGACGCTCGAACCACGCTCTTCGGGAAAGGCGATGGTCGGAAAATCGATCGGTGGATCGATGCGGGGAAAGTTGCTGTCCACGCCCTCTTCGAGTTCGAATGACAAGGTCGACAGCGCCTCGGCCCCGTGCACCTGGCGGGCCACGCGGCGCCGCGCACGATGCGGGCGATGGTTGACTGCCACCGGCGGATAGCTGGCGAACAGCGGCTGCACCACTTGAGGATCGGCCGGCTCCACGATCTCGAAGGGATAAGAAGCCACGCTCTTGCGGAATGGCTCGCGGGCCGCAGACCGCTTCTGCACCGGTGCCGCAGCCGAAGCCTTCGTACTGGCCGACTGAAAGCTCATCCACTTCGCCGCCACGCCTGCACTGCGCAGGCCCAACTTGGCGGTCGCCACCGTCAGGCTGAACAAGTTGAACAGCGTGCGGCCCAGCGACTCATCGCGGCGCTGTGAATGAACGGCCCGCGAGCGCCGGCTTTTCGCTGCCTGACGCGCGTCGATAGGACTGCGCGTTTCGTTTTCCGCCCAACCCAGATGCTGCTTGAAGAAGCCGAGCATCGCCTGCGCCGTGATGGGCGTGCTGGCCCACGCCACGATTCGATTCCACTTGGGTGCATTGCGATTCAGTGACAGGGCTTTAGCGTTCGACATTCGGATCTCCGTGAAAGGTGGGATAGGGGCAAAGCCACGAACCGCTGCACAACCGAGACGTCGCGATCGACGACAGGGAGGATGTCGACACACGCCTTACCGTGAAGCGGGGGTGGGCCGAGTCGTTGGAGATCCTCGTACAAGCGGTCGCGACACGACGGCTCGATCGGTTGGAGGGCAGTCGGTAGGTGAAGTACATGACGCATCCATTCTTGTTCTGACCCCCCCACCCCGTAACCAAAAAAAACGAAGCGGCGTCACGAAGTGCGAAACCGATGAGTGAAGCCGCGAGTGTTCGGGAACATTTGCGGCCTTGGAATTGCCAGTCTCCGGTCTACCTGCGATGCATTCGGTGGGGCCCGAACGATTCGTGCAGCCGTGACGCTGCGCCGCGAACGCCGCCTTCTCCGCCTTCTTTCAGGCGGCCATGGAAATAACGCACCTTCCGAATGAGCCCGATCGAAACATCGTTTCGTGACGACACGGCCCGGCCAGCGCCCGTTCGATTCGCGGCCCTGCCGCCGGCTTCTTCATCACGCGTCTTGCACCTGAAACCACCCGACGCAGCCGTCTCGTCAATGGGTGAATGGCCTCACTGATTGAATTGCCCGTCGACCTGTCAGACTATGCTGCAATGCAACATGACTTTGCCGAGCGCTCTGCACTCACTGCGTTGCAGCCGCTTTGACCGCGCTTTGTACCGGCCAGGCCATCGAGCCCTTGAGTTCGCGCTTCGCTGACCGGCCAGCGTCCCGATCCGCACCACGCCCGCTCAATCTTCTGAAGGAGATCCCCCGATGAACCCGCTTTTTGCCAAGCTGATGGGCCATGCCACCCACCTGACCCAGCACAACCGCCTGACCGAAGCCACGGCGGCAATCCAGAAAGCCCTGGCTCATTTGGGGTCGCAGCGGCACGACGGCACGGCAGGCCACGCGCCGCCCAATGGCCCGTTGATGGGCAAGCCGCTGGCCGACGCACATGCCGATGCCGTGGTGCTGGACGGGTTCGTCA
>CAHJWV010000464.1 GCA_903643055.1 Burkholderiales bacterium
CATCAAGGAGTATTCGGACGCGGTGCTTTATGGCCTGTGCGTGCATTGGTTCGATCTGCCCGCCGATGGCCAGCTGGCAGCTGGCGGCTGGACACCGCAGGCGCTGCCCGCACGCTGCCCAGGGCACTTCACCTCGCCATCACGCTACATCTTTTCGCCGAACCCCGGCGAATCTGCGGAGGACTATGGCCGTCGCCATGGCGAAGCGCTGAAGCATGCGGTGACGGCCTTCGTCTGCAAGCTGCGGCAAGAGGGCCGAACGCCCCGGGCCGGGAGCCTGACCGAGCGGATCTTCGATGCCTTCAGCGAAAGACGCAGCGAGGCGCGGATGGCGGGCAATGAACACCCGATCGACGAGCTGCGCGCCAGCACGCTGATCGGCGTGATGATGGGCTTTCTGCCGACCGTCGATGGCAACCTGCGCAGCGTGCTTTATGAATGGATTGAGCAGCGCAGCTTGTGGACCTTGCAGTCGACCTTGCTCCACCATGGCTTGCCGGCCAGCTTCAACGATGCCAAGGCGGTGATCGGCCCTGCGCTGCTGCACTCGATGACGCGCAGCCCGGTGCCCGACCTGGTGTGGCGCACCGCGGTGGCCGATGACCGGCTGGGGCCGGTGCGTGTGCATTCAGGTCAGCGCGTCGTGGTCGGCATTCTGTCGGCAACCCATCAGAACCTGGAGGCCTGCCCGGCCACGCAAGCGCATTTGCCGAAAAACTTCGAAGGCGACTTTCCGATGTTTGGCGGCAACCGGGCGGCCGCCGACGCGCCGACCCATGCCTGCCCCGGCCGCGAGATGGCGCTCGGCGTGCTGCTGGGCATGCTGACCGCGTTGATGGAAGCCGGTGTCTTGCGCACGCACCCGGCGCCACTGACCTTGATCTTGGTCAAGCGCCCGGCGCGCTGAGCCTGCTTGGCGCGTGATCGTTGAGCGCCTCGCGTTGATTGGGTGGGTTGGGTGTTTGGGTAGGGTTAGGTCGGTCGATTCGACTTGGCGCGGCTTGGTTCACTGCGCTAAGCCGAAGCGCGCAGGCACCGCGCCTGTTCCAGATGCCAGTCCATCTTCATGTGCGTGAAGGCCGACGCGGCTTCATCGAGCAGGCCGCGCGCCTGGGCGGTCTCGCCGAGGGCCAATGCGATCTCGGCCTGACACAGTTGCGTGCTGGCCTGCTCATGTGGCGAGCCGCGTGCGCGAGCGCAACGCATCGCCTGATCGAGATAGTGCTTCACGGTCTGCGGCGCGTGGGCCTGGGCGGCGGCGCGGGCCAGTGCGCGATAGGCCATCGCTTCGCCGATGCGGTCTCGCATGCGCGAGCGGGTCAGGGCGCGGGCGGCATGCTGGCGCGCTTCTGCGGCGCGGCCCGCGCTGACCAGGCCATCGGTCAGCCAGCCATGGTTCAGCGAGATGAACAGGCCTTTGTCGCGCACTTGCATCCACGAGGTCGCATCGCGCAGCACCTGCAGCGATTCCGGATTCCGGTCGACCACCCAGCCGGCATAAGCGCCCAGTGAGCGGCCCATCGCAAACACATACAGGCTCTTCACCCGCTCGGCGATGCGCTGCGCCTGCTGGCCGCTGTTCAGCGCGTCATTCCAGCGGCCCTGCCACAGGTAGACATTGCTGCGCAGGCACAGGATCGAGCCTTCGACTTCATGCCGCGCGCTGCGAACGACATCGAGCGCTTCTTCGAAGCAGGCCTGTGCGTCATCGAACAAACCGCGGTCGCCGAGGATCGCGCCCTTGCAGGCGAGCGAATAGGCCGAGCCGACCGACGGCCGGGCGCCGCTGCGGTGCAGGCGCTTGACGGCGATGGCCTCGTTCAGCAGTTCCAGCGAGCGCTCGTAGTCGCCGGCCGCGGCGCGCGCCTGGCCGAGTGTGGCGCGGATCTGCACCGCCAGCGGGTCGTCTTCGGCCTGCCGCGCGGCTTGCAGGCTGCGCTCGCAATGGTGGATCGCGAGCTGCGATTCACCGAGCGCGTAATGGATGTAGCCGAGCCAGTATTCCGATTGCGCAATCGCCGCCGGGTCGTCGTGTTGCACGGCAGCGTCGACCGCACGGCGAAACACGTCGAGGTGATCGCGCGACGGGTCGAACACATTGGTGATCCCGAGCCGGTGCGAGATCGAGATCCAGCGCCGGTAAGAGCGCTTCTCGGCCGGCAACTGATCGAGCGCATCGAGTGCCGCGCGGTATTGGCTTTGCGCGCGGTCGAGCGCCGAGGCGGCGCGTGCCTTGTCTCCGGCCAGTTCCGCAAAGCGGGCCGCTTCTTGTGCGTCGCCGCCCGCACCGAAGTGATAGGCCAGCGCTTCGCAGCTGTCGTCTTCGGCGCCGGGCGCCGTGTGCTGTGCGATCGCGCTGGCGATGCGCAAGTGCATCTGGCGGCGCTGGTGCAGGCCGACGGCGCCGTAGATCACATCGCGCGCCAGGCCATGCTTGAAGCGCAGCGTGCCGGGCTGATCGCCGGGGAAGATGAAGTCGAGTTCGGCCAGGCCTTGCACCAGCGGGTCATCGGCCTTGCAGCCGGTGATGCGTTCGAGCAGCCAGGCCGGGATCACGTTGCCGATGACGGCGGCGGCACGCACGACCTCGGCCTGCGCGGGCGGCAGGCGCGAGACGCGGGACTCGATCAGCGCGTCCAGCCACACCTCGCTGCCATGCGGCCGGCCTGATTTGTGGTCGGGGTCGGCCTGGGCCTCGAAGTGACACAGTTCCTCGATGAACAAGGGGTTGCCGCCCGAATAGCGGCGGATCTCAGCGGCGATGAATGGGTCGCTGCGTGGCAGCAGCCGCTCGATCGCCTGCGTCGCTTCATCGTCGCCCAGCGGTGCGAGATCGATGATCTGCGCATCGCTCATGCCGGCGTCGCCGACCGCGAAGCCGCGCGTGGCGATCAATACCAGGATCGGTAACTGTGTCAGGCCGCGCACTGCTTCAAGCGTCTGCCTTGAGGCGCCGTCGGCCCATTGCCAGTCGTCGATGAACAGCACCAACGGCTGGCGCCTCGCCAGCGCGGCGAAAAGATCGCGCAAGGCGCTGACCATGTTTTGATGGTCCGCCGCACGGCCTTCCGGCGCGGCGTTCAGCGACAGCCCGCGCAGCAACTCAAGTCGCCAGGCCATCAGTGCCGGCTCAATGGCCGACAGCGCCTGGTCGACGCGTTGCACGGCTTCGCCGACCGGCATGCCATGGCTCAGGCCAGCCAGTGAACGCAGCATCTGCAAAAACGGCTGCAGCGGCTCGGCGCTGAGGTAGCTCTCGCAATAACCGCGGTGCACCTGCGCACCGGCTTCGACCGCGCGTTGCAGAAACTCTTCGCTCAGGCGCGTCTTGCCAACACCGGGCGGCGCCGACATCGCAAGGTAGCCCGGTTGGTTGTTGATCGCGTTGAGCAGGCCGGCTTGCAGCAGGCCGAGCTCGCGCTCGCGGCCGATGAACGGCATCAACCCACGTTGCGCGCGCGCTTCGAAGCGTGTGCGCGTTGGCGCGCGGCCGACGATGCGGTGCACATGGATCGGCTCGGTGCGGCCCTTGAGTTGCAAGGTACGCCGCTCGTCGGTCACAAAGAAGTGATTGGCCGGGCCCAGCGTTTCTTCGCTGACCAGCAACTCGCCGGCTTGCGCGGCGTCTGACAGCCGGGCGGCGATGTTGGGGGCATTGCCAAGCAGCTCAAAGCGGCCGCGCACGACATCGCCCTCGTCGACCAACACCAGCCCGGAATGAATGCCGCTGTGCAAGCTCAGCTCGAAGCCGCCGGGCAATGGCGGGTCGATTGTCAACACCTGGACCCGCTGGTGCAGTTCGAGCGCGGCCTCGGTGGCGCGGCGGCCATCGTCTTCGCTGGCATCGGGGTGGCCGAAGATCGCCAGCACGCCGTCGCCCTGAATGCGCACCACGGTGCCGCCATGTTTGCCGATGACCTCGTGATAAGCCTCGCGCAAGGCGCGCAGCAGCTCGCCGTAGTGCTCGGCCTCCATGGCCGCGGCCAGCGAGGTGGAGCCCGACAAGTCGGAGAACAGGATCGTGAGATAGCGGCGCCGCGCACCACCGGGCAGCGTCGAACTCCGATGGACCGAATCACTCATGGCTCTCTGTGCTGAAGCGAGTCTGTCGTTGAAGCGCGATCCCTGAGCGGGCAAGTACCTGCCGCTCAGGGGAGAAGCAACGCAGTTTAGCTGCGTGCCGCAGGCGTGGGCTTGCTTGCGCGATGGCCCACAGCCGGCCGATCGCGGGGTGTGCGCCTGCGCAGCCTGTCGGTGTCATGAAAGCGGGTGCTTGGCAGCGCAGCGGATGGGCCTCGGATGCAAGGTCCGGTAGAGGGCTTCGGTGAAACGGCATATGGCAAACTCCGCCGTTTTCCGCTCTCAGCCCTTTCGCCGGGCCATTTGTTTTGGACAAAATTCTTCTGCAGATCGCCGCCGAATTGAAATGCCGGCCGGCCCAGGTGAATTCAGCCGTCGAGCTGTTGGATGGCGGAGCCACGGTGCCGTTCATCGCGCGTTATCGCAAAGAAGCGACTGACGGCCTCGACGACACGCAGCTGCGAGACCTGGAGTCGCGCCTCGGTTATCTGAGAGAGCTGGAAGATCGCCGCGCGGCGATCATCAAAAGCATCGAAGAGCAGGGCAAGCTGACGCCAGAGTTGCGTGCTGCGGTGGAAGGCGCGCCGACCAAGCAGGAGCTGGAAGACATCTACCTGCCGTACAAGCAGAAGCGCCGCACCAAGGGAATGATTGCGCGCGAAGCCGGCCTGGAGCCGCTGGCCGACAAGTTGTTTGCCGACCCGACACTCGACCCGGCCACCGAGGCGGCAGCTTTCATCAATGCCGAAGGCGGCTTTGCCGATGCGTTCGCGGTGCTCGATGGCGTGCGCGATCTTTTGAGTGAGCGCTGGGCCGAAGACGCCGCGCTGATCGGCAAGCTGCGCACCTGGCTGTGGGACAAAGGCCTGCTGCGCTCGAAGCTGATGGACGGCAAGGACGAGAACAACCCCGACATCTCGAAGTTCCGCGACTACTTCGATTACGACGAGCCGATCCAGCGGGTGCCTTCGCACCGCGCGCTGGCGGTGTTTCGCGGCCGCACGCAGGAATTCCTCGATGCGAAGCTGGTGCTCGATGAACAGCCGGTGCCCGGACAACCCTCGATCGCTGAAGGCCGCATCGCCATCCACCTGGGCTGGAGCCACGCCAAGCGAGCGGCCGACGACCTGATCCGCAAGGCCATCGCCTGGACCTGGAAGGTCAAGTTGAGCTTGAGCCTGGAACGCGATCTGTTCAGCCGCTTGCGAGAAGGCGCCGAGAAGGTGGCGATCAAGGTGTTCGCTGAAAACCTGCGCGACCTGCTGCTGGCCGCGCCGGCCGGGCCGCGCGTCGTGATGGGCCTCGACCCGGGCATTCGCACCGGCGTGAAGGTCGCGGTGGTCGACGCGACCGGCAAGGTGCTGGACACCCACACGGTGTATCCGCATGAGCCGCGCAAGGATTGGGATGGTTCGATCCACATCTTGGGCCGCCTGTGCGCAACCCACGGCGTGAACCTGATCGCAATCGGCAACGGCACCGCCAGCCGCGAGACCGACAAGCTGGCCGCTGATCTGATCAAGCGGATTCAGCAGCTCGCGCCCGATACGCACATCGAGAAGGTCGTCGTCAGCGAGGCCGGTGCGTCGGTCTATTCCGCCAGCGAATTCGCCAGCAAGGAGCTGCCGGATCTGGACGTTAGCCTGCGCGGCGCGGTGAGCATTGCGCGCCGCCTGCAAGACCCGCTGGCCGAGCTGGTGAAGATCGACCCGAAGAGCATCGGCGTTGGCCAGTACCAGCACGATGTGAACCAGAGCGAGCTGGCGAAGAGCCTGGACGTGGTGATCGAAGACTGCGTGAACTCGGTCGGGGTCGACCTCAATACCGCTTCGGCGCCGCTGCTGGCGCGGGTGTCGGGGCTGAGCAATGCCGTGGCCGGCAGCATCGTGCGATGGCGCGACGCCCATGGCGCTTTCCGCAATCGTCAGCAGCTGTTGGATGTCAGCGGGCTGGGCGCGAAGACGTTCGAGCAGAGCGCGGGCTTTCTGCGCATTCGCGATGGCGACAACCCGCTCGATCAATCCGGCGTGCACCCCGAGACCTACCCGGTCGTTCAGAAGATCCTTGCTGCCGTCAATAAGCCAGCCGCCGAGGTGATGGGGCGCAGCGACGTCATCCGAACGCTGAAGCCCGAAGCCTTTGCGACCGAGAAGTTCGGCGCGATCACCGTCAAAGACATCTTGAGCGAGCTTGAAAAGCCGGGGCGCGATCCGCGGCCTGATTTCAAGGTGGCGCGCTTCAACGACGGCATCGAAGACATCAAGGACCTGCAGCCCGGTATGACGCTGGAAGGCACGGTCAGCAACGTGGCGCAGTTCGGCGCGTTCGTGGATCTGGGCGTGCATCAGGATGGCCTGATCCACGTCAGCCAGCTCAGCAACAAGTTCATCACCGATGCGCGCGAAGTGGTCAAGACCGGCGACATCGTCAAGGTCAAGGTGCTGGAGGTCGACCTGTCGCGCAAGCGCATCTCGCTGACGATGAAGCTCGATGCCGCGCCAGCGCCCAGAGGCGAGCGCGACGACAACAGCTATCGGCCGCCGGCGCGCGGCGAGCGATCGGGCCAGGCCCCGCGCGCGCCAGCGCAGCCGCAAAGTGCCTCGGCAATGGCCGCCGCTTTCGCGAAGCTGCGCAAGCCGTGACCGCAATCTCTCGGCGCTCGATCCGTGCTGCATCGATCGGGCGCCGCGCTCTCAATTCGTTATGCGGAGCAGAGAAGATGACAGCCGTGAATCGTCACGGCGCGCTTCCTGGTCCATCCAAGGAGACCTTTCCATGCGTTTGATGCCTCTCGTTCTGGTTTTGTCCGCAACCACCCTGGCCGCATGCTCGGCCTGGTCACCGAAGCCGACCGCGGTGGCCGAACTCGCACCGACCGCTGGCAATGCCGCTGCTGGCAGCGTCAAGTTCGTGCAAGACGGCAGCGTGGTGACGGTGCAAGCGCACGTCACCGGCCTGAAGCCCGGCGCCGAGCATGGCTTCCATGTCCATGAAAAAGGCGATTGCTCCGCCCCTGACGCCACCAGCGCGGGCGGCCATTTCAACCCGTCGGGCCATCAGCACGGCGCACCTGGCGCGTCGCATCACAACGGCGACTTGCCGGCACTGAAGGCCGACGCCCAAGGCGTTGCCGATGCGACCTTCACGCTCGAAGGCGTGGCCGTGGGTTCGGGTGCGGATCTCGTCGGTCGCGGTGTCATCGTTCACCTGATGCCGGATGACTATCAGACTCAGCCGACCGGTAATTCCGGTGCGCGCATCGCTTGCGGCGTGATCAAGCTCAAGTAAGAAGGAACACGACGCATGCAAGCCCTGCGCATCCTCGCCGGCCCGCGCGCGCGGGCTCGGCTGAAAGAGCAGGGCTTGC
This sequence comes from Burkholderiales bacterium, assembly GCA_903643055.1. The sequence goes on from CAHJWV010000464.1 coordinate 7,448, forward strand.
AGCCGTCGGATGTTCATGTGATTCCCGGCGCCGCCGGCGGCCCCAAGGGCCTGGTGCTCAACCCGCTCGATCAATACCTCTTTGGCGAATGGTTGGCGGGCAGCGCACAGACCGTGCATCTGATGGGCGCGTCGATTGGCGCGTGGCGCCTGGCCACGGCCTGCCTGGACGACCCGCAGCGTGCGCTGGGCCGCATGGCCGACGACTACATCCGCCAAGACTACGAACACGCGCCAGGCAAGCCGCCCACGCCGCGCGTCGTCAGCGACATGTTCGGCGCGAAGCTGCAAGAGCACTTTGGCGGCCATGAATCTCAGGTGCTGAACCATCCACGCTTTCGCCTGCATGTGTTCACCAGCCGTGGCCGGCATGTGCTGCGGCGCGAGGGCCGGGCCTTTTCGAAAATCACGACGCCGCTGGGCTATCTCGGCGCCTTTGCCGCCAATGCCTTCAGCCGCAAGGCGATGGGCGCGTGGCTGGAGCGGGTGATCTTTTCCGATGCGCGCGACCCGATCCCGCTGCACCTGAAGGACTACCGAACCCACGTGGCGCGGCTCAATGCCGACAACCTGCAGCCCAGCATTCTGGCGAGCTGCTCGATTCCGTTCTGGCTTGATGCGGTTCACGACATCCCTGGCGCGCCACGCGGTGCGTATTGGGATGGCGGCATCACCGACTACCACCTGCACCTGAACTACGCATCGATGCAGGACGGACTGGTGCTGTACCCGCATTTTCAGAAAAGCGTGATTCCCGGCTGGCTCGACAAGGCCCTGAAGCATCGCCATCGCAGCAGCGCGCACCTCGACAACGTCGTCGTGCTGGCGCCCACCGACGAGTGGATCGCCCAATTGCCCAACGGCAAGCTGCCGGACCGCGAAGACTTCAAGCGCTATGGCGATGACCTGCCGGCGCGCGTAGCTGTGTGGTCACGCGCGGTCGCGGAAAGCCAGCGCCTGCGCGATGATTTCGCCGAATGGGTGCGCGGTGGGCGGCCCGTGCTGGCCGAGGCGCTGTGATCGATTCAATGCACCATGCCATCGGGTTAGGCAAAAACTTTGTTGCGGCTGAGCCGAAGGCCATTCAATAAAAAACTGGCCATCGCAGGCGCCTGTTTTACAATCACCGCTCCTCCAACGAACAAGAGCGAGAAGGGCACCATGGTTATGACACCGCGAACTACGAGCCGAGCATTCAAGGTTTAAGTCGGCCGCGGCGAGTCACGTCTTTTCTCGTTATCCATCGAAGCGCGGCTCACCCCCGCGCTTTTTTGTTTTTGGAGCTAGCACATCATGATTTCAGTTCAATTGCCCGATGGTTCGAAGCGCGAATTTCCTGGGCCGGTGACGATTGCCCAAGTCGCTGCCTCGATCGGCAGCGGCCTGGCCAAAGCGGCGCTTGCCGGCCGTGTCGGCATAGGTGGCGACGCCCGTGTTGTCGACA
>CAHJWV010000465.1 GCA_903643055.1 Burkholderiales bacterium
GCTCTTCCGATCTCCTTGTCGCAAGCGCTGACAGTGGGGCCGCAAACCCGCATCGAATTCAAGCGCCAGGACGATGGCAGTTATGTCGACGTCGAAATGGCACGCACCGACTACGCTTTGCTGCGCGACAAACTGGGCCTGCAAAACGGCAGCCAGGTGCACCTGAAGCCGCGACGCGTGACCCGCTTCACTGCAGGCAACAACGGCTCGCAGCCCGAGTTGGCCGACCCGGCCGCGATGATTTGAGCCGAAGCGGCAAGCGCCGTTTCGGCCATTCGGCCGTGGCGCTTGCATGGACGGTCGCGACGCCGGAGCTTGATCTCAACAGTGCGGCTCGGAGGTCTTTAGCCCGAAAGGTTGGCCATGAAGCCGAGTTCTCGTGGCTTAACGCTCGGCGCTGCCGCCTGGCTTGAGTCGCTGTAGGCGAAGGCTGGCTCGCCTTGCGGAACCGGCCGTTGCCGGCGTAACTCGTACTCGGTCTGACCCGGGAAAGCTCAGCCCTCGGCCGGCTCGCTCGGCGCAGTCGCCATCGCTCGCTCGACGACGTCACGCTTCAGCGGTGCGGCGAATGTCTCGATGAAGTCATACACATAGCTGCGCAGAAAGCTGCCGCGGCGCACCGCGAGCTTGGTCAGGTTGACGGCAAACAGGTGCCGCGCATCCAGTGCGTGCAACGTGCGGTCGCGCTCATCGTCGAAAGCGATCGAAGCGACGATGCCGACACCGAGACCGAGTTCGACATAAGTCTTGATCACGTCGGCGTCCATCGCGGTCAAAACCAGATCGAAAGAGATACCGGCCTTCTCGAAGGCTTCATCGATGTGGGTGCGACCGGTATAGCCTGCGCCGTAAGTGATGATCGGGAATTCCGACAGGCGCTGCAGCGTCAACGGCTGACCATCCAGCAGCGCATGTCCCGGCGGCACGACCACGCTGTGCGTCCAGCGGTAGCAGGGCAGGGCAACGAGGTTCTCGTATTTGGTCAGCGCCTCGGTGGCGATTCCGATGTCGGCCTCGCCGGAGAGCAGCATTTCGGCCACTTGTTTCGGCGAGCCCTGGTGCAGGTTCAAGGTGACTTGAGGGTAGCGCTGCCGGAAGTCGCGCACGGCACCCGGGAGCGCATAACGCGCTTGTGAGTGGGTTGCTGCAATCGACAGCCGGCCGTTGGCCTGCTGGGTGAATTCTTCGCCAGCGCGCCGCAGATTCTCGGCGTCGTTCAGCATGTTCTCGACGATCGGCACGATCAGCGCGCCAACTTCGGTCAGCGCAGTCAGGCGTTTGCCGGCACGAACGAACAGATCGACGCCGAGTTCTTCCTCCAGCTCCCGGATCTGCCGGCTCACGCCGGGTTGGGATGTGTGCAGCGCCTTGGCCACCTCGGTGAGGTTGAAGCCGCAACGCACGGCTTCGCGCACGGAGCGCAACTGCTGGAAATTCATGGCAAATGGGTGCAGGCGGCGCAAGCCGCCTCGCTCAACAAAGTCTGACGAAGGGAACGCGCGACAAAACGGTTTGGAACGTGCGTCGTGCGTGCGGGTTATTTGTTAGGTTGAGGTGTCAGCCGGAGGTAAGGGCGGACCGCGGTGTAACCCTTCGGAAACTTCTGTTTGATGATTTCCGGGTCTTGCAGCGAAGGAACGATGACGACATCGTCGCCGTCTTTCCAGTTGCCGGGTGTGGCCACGCTGTGGGAATCGGTCAGCTGCAGCGAATCGATAACGCGCAGGATTTCGTCGAAATTGCGGCCTGTGCTGGCCGGGTAGGTGATGATCAAGCGGACCTTCTTGGCTGGGTCGATCACGAACAGCGAGCGCACCGTCGCGGTGGTGCTGGCGTTCGGGTGGATCAGGTCGTACAGCTCGGAGACCTTGCGGTCGGCGTCGGCCAGGATCGGAAAGCCGACCACGGTCTTTTGCGTGGTGTTGATGTCGTCGATCCATTTTTCATGGGACTCGACGGCGTCGACCGACAACGCGATCGTCTTGACGTTGCGCTTGGCGAATTCGTCTTTCAGCTTGGCTGTCAGCCCGAGTTCGGTTGTGCATACCGGTGTGAAGTCGGCTGGATGCGAGAACAAGACGCCCCAGCTGTTGCCGAGCCAGGAGTGGAAATGGATGTCGCCGATGCTTGATTTCTGAGTGAAGTCGGGCGCGGTGTCGCCCAGTCGGAGACTGGCCATTTGCAACTCCAAGAAAGTGTTTGGCTCGTCAGTATCGCAATCAGATTCGGATGAAGAAGCAAATAAATAGTGCTTTCCTTATCCATAAAACGACTAACGGCAGGGCTGATGGGTGCTTGGTGGAACTCTGCAAGTCGCTTGCATTCACTGGCTTGCGCTGTCTATTGCCATATCAGAGCGCGGCATACAATTCCATCCTTTCACTCCTGGCTCCGTGCCACCGGCCTGCGCCGGCCTTCAGAGGATTCTTCACGTGTTCATTTCAGAAGCTTTTGCACAAGCGGCCCCTGCTGCTGGGGCGGCCGATTCGCCCTTGGGCAGCATCACCGGGATGCTTCCGATCATCCTGATGTTCGTGGTGCTGTATTTCGTGATGATTCGTCCGCAGATGAAGCGTCAGAAAGAACACAAGGCCATGATCGAAGCCATCGCCAAGGGCGACGAAGTGGTGGTCGCTGGTGGCCTGCTCGGCAAGGTGGCGAAGTTGGGTGAATCGTTTCTGCACATCGAAGTCGCCAACGGTGTAGAGATCCAGGTCCAGCGAAGTGCGGTGGTTCAGGTTCTGCCCAAGGGCACTGTCAAGTAATCGTTCAGTCAACCAACGACCTCGGCGCGGCCTCTGTCTGGCTTAGCGCCGATGGCTCGCAGGGGGATCTCCCCGCGAAAGAAACGTCATGAATCGCTATCCGTGGTGGAAGTACGCGGTCCTCGGGATCGCCTTGCTGGTCGGCTTTATTTTCACGCTGCCCAATTTCTTCGGCGAAGCGCCGGCCGTGCAGATCAGCAGCAACAAGGCCACGCTGAAGATCGACAGCTCGCTGGTCGATCGTGTCTCGAAGGCTTTGAGCGCAGCCAACCTGCAGCCTGATTTCGTTCAGTTCGAGGGCAACACGGTGCGCGCGCGCTTTGGCGATCTCGATTCACAAAGCAAGGCCAAGGATGCGCTGAACAAGGCGCTGAACCCCGATGCCGCCGACCCGTCGTACATCGTTGCGCTGAACCTGCTGTCGCGCTCGCCGCGTTGGCTCACCGCGATGCATGCCTTGCCGATGTACCTCGGCCTGGACTTGCGCGGTGGCGTGCATTTCCTGCTGCAGGTCGACATGAAGGCGGCACTGTCGAAGAAGGCCGAAGCACTGAGCGGAGACATCCGCACCATGCTGCGCGACAAGGACTTGCGCCACGCCGGCATTAGCCGCGATGGCAACAATGTCGACGTTCGCTTTCGCGACCAGGAGACGCTGGCTGCGGCCCGCACACTGCTGGTCGATCAGCTGCCTGATCTGCAATGGACCGACGCACCGGACGGCACCGACTTCAAGCTGAGCGGCGTGCTGAAGCCCGAGGCGGCTCGCCGCGTTCAGGAAACAGCGATCAAGCAGAACATCACGACCTTGCATAACCGGATCAATGAGCTGGGTGTGGCCGAGCCGGTGATTCAGCAGCAAGGGCTGGATCGTGTGGTCGTTCAACTGCCCGGCGTGCAAGATGTGGCTCGCGCCAAAGGCTTGATCGGCCGCACGGCCACGCTGGAAGTTCGCATGGTCGACGACAGCGCCGAAGCTTCTGCCGGCGCTGCCGGCACGGGGCCGGTGCCGTTCGGCACCGAGCGTTACCTGGAGCGCGGGGCTCGCCCGTTGATCGTCAAGCGCCAGGTCGTGTTGACCGGTGAAAACTTGATCGACGCTCAACCTGGCTTTGACAGCCAGACTCAGGAACCGAACGTCAACCTGACGCTCGATGCGAAAGGCTCGCGTGTTTTCAAAGACCTCACCCGCGAGAACGTCGGCAAGCGCATGGCGATTCTGTTGTTCGAGAAGGGCAAGGGCGAAGTGGTGACCGCGCCGGTGATCCGCAGCGAAATTGGCGGCGGGCGTGTTCAGATCTCCGGTTCAATGAACACGGCAGAAGCCAACGACACCGCGCTGCTGTTGCGCTCAGGCTCGCTGGCCGCGCCAATGGAGTTCATCGAAGAAAGCACGATCGGCCCAAGCTTGGGTGCTGAGAACATCACCAAGGGTTTCCACAGCGTGGTGTACGGGTTCGCCGCCATCGCGATCTTCATGTGTGCCTACTACCTGCTGTTCGGCATGTTCTCGACCTTGGCGCTGGCGTTCAATCTGTTGCTGCTGGTGGCGATGCTGTCGATGCTGCAGGCCACGCTCACACTGCCCGGCATTGCCGCCATCGCGCTGACCTTGGGCATGGCCATCGATTCCAACGTGCTGATCAATGAGCGGGTGCGCGAAGAGCTGCGGTCGGGTGCTTCGGCGCAGGCCGCCATCCATGCGGGTTATGAGCGGGCGTTCGCGACCATTCTCGATTCCAACGTGACGACGCTGATCGCCGGTATCGCGCTATTTGCTTTCGGCTCCGGCCCGGTGAAGGGCTTCGCGGTGGTCCACTGCCTCGGCATCATGACTTCGATGTTCTCTTCAGTCGTGTTTTCGCGCGGCCTGGTGAACTTCTGGTATGGCCGTCAGAAGAAGCTGAAGTCGGTGTCGATCGGTCAGATTTGGAAGCCCAAGGCGGACGAAGCGCCTGCGGTGGACCTCTGATCCCTCAAGAACTCAAACAGGACCAATCACATGGAGTTCTTTCGAATCAAGCGCGACATCCCGTTCATGCGGCATGCGCTCGTTTTCAACGTTATCTCGCTGGTGACCTTTCTCGTCGCCGTGTTCTTCCTTGTCACGCGAGGCCTTCATTTCTCAAACGAGTTCACCGGCGGTACGGTGATCGAGATTCAGTATGCGCATGCGGCAGAGGTGCCGAAGGTGCGCGAGGCTGTAGAGAGTCTCAAGTTCGGCGATGTGCAGGTGCAGAACTTCGGTACTTCGCGTGGCGTGCTGATTCGCTTGCCGCTGAGTGCCGATGGCAAGCAGTCGGACGCGGTGAAGCAGGTCTTCGATACGTTGTGCAAGGCCGAGAGCGGTACCAGCAGCGTGAAGTCAGTGACCTCACCGAAAGGTGAGGTGGTAGACCGGCCTACCTGCGATGCGCAAGGTGCTGAGCCGTTGGAGCTTCACCGCACCGAATTCGTCGGGCCTCAAGTCGGCAAGGAGCTTGCGGAAGACGGCGCCAAGGCGCTCGCCTTCGTGATCATCGGCATCATGATTTACCTCGCCTTCCGCTTCGAGTGGAAATTCTCGGTGGCGGCCATCATCGCCAACCTGCACGACGTCATCATCATCCTGGGCTTTTTTGCGTTCTTCCAGTGGGAATTCAATTTGTCCGTGCTGGCTGCGGTGTTGGCCGTGCTCGGGTATTCGGTCAACGAATCGGTGGTGATCTTCGACCGAATTCGCGAAGCGTTCCGCAAGTACCGCAAAATGAATACGCATGAGGTGATTGATCACGCGATCACCAGCACGATGAGCCGCACGATCATCACTCACGGCAGTACGCAGATGATGGTTTTGTCGATGTTGATCTTCGGTGGGCCGACACTTCATTACTTCGCGATTGCGCTGACGATCGGTATTTTGTTTGGTATTTATTCGTCGGTTTTTGTGGCCGCCGCCATTGCGATGTGGCTCGGCGTCAAGCGCGAAGATCTGGCTCGCCAGGCGACGAAAGACATCGATCCCGACGACCCCAATGCAGGGGCGGTGGTGTAGAGTAAGGTCATCCTATTTAGAGAAGCGAACCACCATCTCATGGCGACCGCCGCCGATTCGTTGGCCTTGGCCGCCCAGGCCCGGCGCTCCTATGTGGAGCGCTTGTTGAGCGGCGTGCCCAGCGTGGTTCATGCCGTGGAAGATGGTGCCAAGCTGCTCGCAGCACAGTCTGCCGAGCACGGGCTTCAATATAAGCGCCGCGACCTTGCAACGGATCTGCGCAAGGCATCCCCGCAGTGGATCAACGGCATCATCTCTTCGCTGCGCGGTGCGTTGGCCAGTGGCTTGGTGTCGGCTGTTCGCCTAACGTATCTTCCACAACCCGGTCGGGTGGCTAGCATGTCGCTGGTCGATGATGACACTATCGAAATTGAGATCCTCAGTTCGCGGCTGGCGCTTGCGATGATGGACAAGGCATCGTGGGAGTTCACTGACCTTCGTTCGCGGATGTCGTCGTTGGAGCAGCGCGACGAACTCGACACCACTGACATCCTGCGGCCGCATGTCTTTGCCCGTATCGTGACCAGCGCATGGCGGACAGCACCGTTGAATCAGGAATCATGGCGGCTGCTGCAGACCGTTCTACATGAAGAGTTCGCGCACTTTGCCGAAGAGGCTTATCACGAGACCAATCGGTGGTTGATCCAGCAAAAGGTTTTGCCTGATATCGATTTGCGGCCGTTTATTCGCCGTACGCGCAATGCTTCCTATGGAAGCGGTGTGACGACCGGGTCTGGTGTCGCGCCGATTGCTTCGCCTCCCAACAGTGGCGTAGGTAGGCTGAATGGTGTTAGCGAAGAAACTCGGATGATGACCCGCGCTGGTGGCTTTGCCCGTGGCTCTGACCATGCCGAGGCGGTGCTTGGGCGCTTGAATCGGCTGGTAGGACGGCAGCTTCCTGATTTCGTTGGTACGGCGCCGATGCGGGCGCCGTCCAATGAGTTAAAGGCTGCCATCTCGGATGCTCAGCAGTTGATTCAGCGGCGAGGCCTGTCCGGTATTCCTGGCGCAGCATCAGGTGCGGCGGAAGGTGGTGCTCGTGCCAGTGCGCCTGGTGGTTTGCTGGAGGAATTGCACGAGCGCAAGCAAGCGCTCAAAAAGGCTGCTACCTCTCCGGTTGAGCGGGCCACCATTGAGATCGTGGCGTTGCTGTTTCAAAGCATCTTGATGGAAGAGCGCATTCCTGCGGTAGTGCGAGTCTGGTTTGCTCGGCTTCAAATGCCGGTGCTGCGGGTTGCTGTGACCGAGCCTGATTTCTTTGCCACGGTTGATCATCCGGCGCGACGCTTGATCGATCGTATGGGCGCTTGTGTGATGGGGTTTGATGCGACGAGCCGCGCGGTGGCCGATACGCTCGAAAAGGAAATCAAGCGCATCGTGCAGGTGGTGGAAGCCTACCCGGATACCGGGCGACGTGTATTTCAGACAGTTCTCACCGAGTTCGAAAAGTTTCTCGAGCATTACTTCAAGAACGAGAACGAGACGACGCGCAAAGGCGTCTCACTCGCTCAGCAGGTTGAGCAACGCGAAACGCTGGCCATCCAATACACGATCGAGTTGCGCAAGATGCTCAATGAGGTGCCCGTGCAAGAGGGGGTGCGCGAGTTTCTGTTTCAGGTCTGGGCTGACGTGATGGCAATGACCGCCGTGAAGTCGGGAGCGAACAGTCCGGAAACTAAGCTGATGAAACGTGTGGCGGCTGACTTGATTTGGTCGGCCAGCGCGAAGGTCTCACGTGAGGAGCGCGCAGAAGTCATCCGTCGCCTGCCTCCGCTGTTGAAAACGCTGCGTGAAGGTATGGACCACGCAGGCTTGAACAGCGAGCGGCAAGATGAGCGTATTCAAAAGCTGAACAACTCACTCGCGGCAGCATTTACTGCGAAGACGGCCGCCATTCCTCGTGAGCGACTTGAAGAGTTGATGGTGAAACTTGAAACCCTCGAAGAGTTGCTTCCTGAAGCCGAGGACATGGAGATCGACGAATCGCTGGTGTTGGATTTGTCTGGGCATGAGAGTTCGGAGCTTGAGGTCGTCGGTGAAGGTGGCTCGATGCCTACGCCGGCGATGTTGGCCTGGGCCCGTGAACTTCAAGTGGGTGGCTGGTACATGCTGGACTACCGTGGCCGCAATGAGGCTGTTCAACTGGTCTGGCAAGGCATGCGCCGGCAATTGACGCTCTTTGTGTCACCGCATGGTCGCGGAATTTTGTTTCAGCAACACAGACTGGCGGCGTTCCTGCAGGCGGGCTTGCTTGTCCCCGCACAGGAAGAGGCACTGACGGTACGTGCAACTCGCAGTGCGCTTGCGAAGCTCGATGTTGATCCCGGGCGCCTCTTGAACTGAAGGGCGTTGAGTTCATCCCAACAAAAAGCCGCCTTATGAGGCGGCTTTTTAATCGAGTGAGGACGTATCAGTGAATCAATCGATCCTCTTCGGCAACGAACAATTCATCCAAGATCAAAGCGTCGGGTTCCTCGCCCAGGCTCCAGAACACCATCAAAACGATGATTTTCAGATCTTCGAGATCAACCGGGCCGCCGGGAATTGCCGTCGCACGGTCAATGACCATCTCGCGCATTGGCGGAGGTAACACTCTGGCGGATTCAAGGAAACTCACAAAACCAATGCAGTCTTCCCCGAGGTGCTCTTGTTCTGCAGGAGAGTACACGCGCAAGCTGAATTCGCCCTGTTCACCTGAATAAGATTGAGCAGCATTGGCCAGACCGTCGAGCCAAGATAAGGCTTCCTCGATCTCGTCGGACTCGAATCCCATGGCAGACAGCTTGCGCGCCAACTGCGCATGGTCCGGACAAGCATCAGGCCGCCAGTAGTTTTCGTACAGGTATACCAGCACATCAAACATGAAACCACTATACCCCAGGGTGAAGCGGACGACATTTTGATTAAGCCGGGGAATACCGCTTGATTTGAGTATTCGAAAGCTATGCGGCGTTGATGCGTTGGAAGAGTTGGCCAGGAAGGCGAGCCACTTGACTTGTCAGCTCCAACTCCAACAAACGCGCACTTAATTCGGCTGCCGGCCACCCGACTCGGGCGATCAGGGCATCAAGATTAATGGGCTCAAATCCCATTGCATCCAATATTGGATCGCTTGTGGCGGGTTGCACCGCCTCGCTTTCAGAAAAAAGCTGGCGCTGACCTGAGT
>CAHJWV010000466.1 GCA_903643055.1 Burkholderiales bacterium
CCGAAGCGGCGGCCATTCCCACCGAAACAATCGAAGCGCTGGTTCACCCGGATGACCGCACGCTGGGCTCGTCGTCGCAAACCCGGGCCGATGGCACCTCTGGGCTGAACGTCGAATACCGCATCGTGCGGCCCGACACCGGTGAGGTGCGCTGGGTCGCGCGCTGGGCCGAATTCGTGCGCGATGAGCGCGGCCGGCCGACGCAGCTGCGCGGCGTGGCGCAAGACATCACCGACCGCAAGACGGCCGAGATGACACTGCGTGCCAGCGAAGCCCGCTTCCGTGCGCTGGCGCAAGCGATGCCGAACCAGGCCTGGATCTCGGATGCCCAAGGTCAGCTCGACTGGTTCAACGACAAGACACTGGACTACAGCGGGCTCACGACTGACGAGTTATACGGTGAAGGATGGGGCCGCATCGTCCACCCGGACGACCTGGAGCGCACCGCTGCGGCCTGGCAGCACTCGCTGCGCACTGGCGCGCCCTACGAGATCGAATTCCGCATCCGCCGCGCGGACGGCGCTTATCGCTGGCACATCGTGCGGGCGCTGCCGGCTCCTGCCGAAGATGGCATCACCCGCTGGATCGGTACCAACACCGACATCGAAGACCAGAAAAGCACACAGGCCAAGCTGGCGGCGCTGAACGCTTCGCTGGAGCAGCGCGTCGAAGAGCGCACCCGCGAACGCGACCGCATGTGGCGGCTGTCGACCGACCTGATGCTGGTGACGACCTTTGACATGGTGATCCTGTCGGTAAATCCGGCCTGCAAGACGCTGCTCGGTTGGGACGAGGCCGAGCTGATCGGCTGCCCATTCCTCGAACTCATTCACCCTGATGACGTGCAACGCAGCACCGCCGAGGCGGCGCGCCAGTCCGAAGGGCTGATCGCACTGAACTTCGAGAACCGCTGCCGCCACAAAGACGGCAGCTACCGAACGCTGTCGTGGGCGGCCGTGCCCGATGAGAACTTCATCCATGCGGTCGGGCGCGACATCAGCGCCGAGATGGCCGCCGCCGCCCGGCTGAAGGAAACCGAGGATCGGCTGCGCCAAAGCCAGAAGATGGAGGCGGTGGGCCAGCTGACCGGTGGTATCGCCCACGACTTCAACAACCTGTTGCAAGGCATCACCAGTTCGCTCGAAGCCGTGAAGCGGCGCATCGCCAACGGCCGTGCGGCCGAGACCGAACGCTTCATCGCCGGCGCCATTGCCTCGGCACACCGAGCGGCCGCGCTGACCCACCGCCTGCTCGCGTTCTCGCGGCGCCAGCCGCTGGACCCTCGACCGGTCAAGGCCAATCCGTTGGTCAGTTCGATGGAAGACCTGCTGCGCCGCACGCTGGGCATCAACGTGGCGCTCGAACTGGTGCTGGCCGGCGGGTTGTGGCCCACGCTGTGCGATTCACATCAACTCGAAAACGCCATCCTGAATCTCGCCATCAATGCCCGCGATGCAATGCCCGACGGCGGTAAGCTGGTGATTGAAACCGTCAACGCCCACCTTGATGCCGCCTATGCCGAGCAAAACCTTGGCCTGCATGCCGGCCAGTACATCTGCATCGCCGTGACCGACAGCGGCACCGGCATGCCGCCCGAGGTGATGGCGCGTGCCTTCGACCCGTTCTTCACCACCAAACCGATGGGCCAGGGCACAGGACTCGGGCTGTCGATGATCTATGGCTTCACTCGCCAGTCCGAGGGCTATTGCAAGATCTACAGCGAGCTGGGCAAAGGCACGACCGTCAAGCTCTACCTGCCCCGCTACCACGGCGAGGAAACCGCCGAGCCCGCCAAGCCAGAGCCACCGCCCATCCCCGAGGCCGACCTTGGCGAGGTGGTGCTGGTGGTGGAAGACGAAGCGGTGGTGCGCGCGCTGATCGTCGATCTGCTTCAAGAGCTCGGCTACCGTGCGATCGAAGCGGACGATGGCCCGTCGGGGCTCGCGATCCTGCAGACCTGCCAGCGCGTCGACCTGCTCGTGACCGACATCGGACTGCCCGGCCTGAACGGCCGCCAACTGGCCGATGCCGCCCGCCTGACCCGCCCGCAGCTGAAGGTGCTGTTCATGACCGGCTATGCGGAGAACGCCGTGATTGCCAATGGCTTTTTGCAGCCGGGCATGGCGATGGTCACGAAGCCGTTTTCGATGGACGCGCTGGCGATCCGCATCCGCGACATGCTTCAGGCGCGGCGCTGAATTGCGCGCTGGGCCGGGCTCACGCGCGTGCGGCGCGGGCCTCGTCGAGCAGGGCGTCCATCGCATCGAACTCGAACGGCTTCGACAGCGATCGCACGTTGGGCCCTAGCGCAGACAGGCCGTGGTCGAGCGAATAGCCCGACGAGAAGATGATCCAGGCAGCGGGGTTCTGTGTCAGTACGCTGCGGGCCAGGTCGATGCCCGAGCGGCCGGGCAGGCTCACGTCGGTGAGCAGCACATCGAACTGGCGCTTGTCGAGTTCGGTGCTGGCCTCTTCCGCGTTCGCACAGGGCACGACCTCGCGGTCGTCGGCCTCCAGCATCATGGCCAACGTTTCCCGCAGGTAGAGGTTGTCTTCGACGAAAAGAATGCTCAGCGGTGAATGCGCAATCGACATGGGAATGAGAAAACGAGGGGAAGAAGACTCTACGCCAAGTATCGCCAGCGCCCGCGCGCCACCCGTAGGAGGGCGCCGCCTTGCGGATTCAGCCTTGTCCTACAAAAGGCTCTCGTATGTAAGCAGCGGTCAGGCGCCATGGCCCTCTCGCCCTCTCCCCAAGGCAGGCTGCCTACAATGACTGAGTGAATGAGTTGAACGCCGATCTGCACTGCCACTCTGTGGTTTCCGACGGGACGCTGACCCCTGAAGCCCTGGCTTCGCGGGCCAAGGCCAATGGCGTGGAACTGTGGGCCCTGACCGACCACGATGAGCTGGGTGGCCAGCACCGCGCCCGCGCTGCCGCGCTCGATAACGGCCTGCCTTATCTCACCGGCGTCGAGGTGTCGGTCACCTTCGCCAACACCACGGTACACATCGTCGGCCTGGGTTTTGACATCGATGACGCCGCGCTGGCGGCTGGTTTGCTCGCCACGCGCGGTGGCCGCGAAGAGCGGGCGCGCGAAATGTCGGACGGGCTGGCTCGCGCCGGCATCTTAGGTGCCTACGAAGGCGCGCTGAAGTACGTCGGCAACCCGGAGTTGATTTCCCGCACCCACTTCGCCCGCCACCTGGTCGAAAGCGGCGTCTGCCATGACACCCACGAGGTGTTCCGAAAATTCCTGGTCGAGGGCAAGCCGGGTTATGTGCCGCACCGCTGGGCGACACTCGGTGACACCGTACGCTGGATCACGCAGGCCGGCGGCCTCGCCGTGATCGCCCACCCTGGCCGCTACAAGATCACCGCCAATGAAGAGTACGCGCTGTTCAGCGAGTTCAAGACGCATGGCGGCGCTGGGGTCGAGGTTGTGACCGGCAGCCATTCGATTGCCGATTACGCGAAGTACACCGATACCGCGCAAGAGTTCGAGCTGCTCGCCTCGCGCGGCTCGGACTTCCACAGCCCGGAAGAGAGCCACGTTGATCTCGGCACCTTGCCTGCGCTGCCGCGTTCGCTGACACCGGTATGGTCCGCATTGGCATCGCGCATCCACCACCCTTGAATGCGGCCGCGGTGGCGGCGATCGATGGATGGCTCGCGCCGCCATGCGGCGGCGTTATGCAGCCCGGCCTGCAGGGCCGACACCGTGGACACGCTTGCCAAGGGCTGCACTCGCCCCCATCTGCAGTACCCAGCCCACTTCCCGCATGCCGCTCATCCGGCCTGTCAGAAAATCGCCCGATGTCGCAATACTTTGAAGTTCACCCAGAGAACCCTCAAGGCCGGCTGTTGAAGCAGGCTGCGCAGATCCTGCACGCCGGTGGCGTGGTCGCCGTGCCCACCGACTCCAGCTATGCGCTGGTCTGCCACCTCGACGACAAGGCCGCGGCAGAAAACCTGAGGCGCATTCGCGGCGTCGATGACAAGCACCATTTGACGCTGCTGTGCCGCGACTTGTCCGAGCTGTCGAGCTATGCGCGTGTCGACAACAAGCAGTTCCGGCTGCTCAAGCTCGGCACACCCGGGCCATTCACCTTCATCCTCGAAGCGACGAAGGAAGTGCCGCGGCGCGTCTCGCATCCGTCGCGCCGCACGATCGGCTTGCGCGAGCCTCAGCACCGCGTGCTGCAAGAGCTGCTGGCGCTGTTCGGCCAGCCCTTGTTGGCAACAACGCTGATTCCGCCCGGCGAGAGCGAGCCGCTGAATGACCCGAAGGAAATCCGCGAGCGCTTCCAGAAGCTGCTCCAGGCGGTGGTGGATTCTGGCGCGTGCCCGATGCTGCCGAGCACCATCGTCGATCTGACCTCGGATGAGCCCACGCTGGTTCGCGTCGGCCGTGGCGACCCGAGCCTGCTGGGGTTGGCTTCGGTGACCTGATTTGGCGGCATCGCGGGTGCCCGATTGCGCACGCCATCGAGTGCAAGCCCAAAACAAAAAGCGCCTTTTCAGGCGCTTTTTTGGAGGCTGCTGTGAAGCAAATGGAAGCCACATCGGGTGGCTTCAGTGCTTGGAAGCGATCGATCAACCCAGCGCAAGCGGCCCGCGTCAAACGTACTCTGACGACTCCAGGCGGAAGCGCGACACGCTGTCGGTCAAGCGCACGGTCTGCTCGCTCAGGCTCTCGGCGGCTGCGGCCGACTCTTCCACCAGCGCCGCATTTTGCTGCGTCATCTGGTCAAGCTGATTGACCGTCGCTGTCACGGTACCGATGCCCCCGCTTTGCTCGCGCGAGGCGGTCGCGATCTCGCCAATGATGTCGTTCACGTGCTTCACGCTCTTGACGACTTCGCTCATCGTGTTGCCGGCGTCTTGTACCAGGCGTGTGCCGCTGTCGATCTTCTCCGACGAAGCCAGGATCAAGCCCTTAATCTCCTTGGCCGCCGTGGCCGAGCGTTGTGCCAGCGTACGAACTTCTGCCGCCACCACTGCGAAGCCGCGACCTTGTTCGCCAGCTCGGGCGGCTTCGACTGCCGCGTTCAGCGCCAGGATGTTGGTCTGGAACGCAATCCCATCGATCACCGCAATGATCTCGGTGATCTTGCGCGACGAACGATCGATCTCGTTCATGTTCGCCACCACCTCCGACACCACGTTGCCACCGCGCTGAGCGGCCTGCGTGGCGGTCGAAGCCAGGTCGTTGGCTGCGCTGGCCGAGGCAGCGGTCTGGCGAACCGTGGCGGTCAGCTGCTCCATCGAACTGGCCGCGTGCTGCAGGCTACCCGCGGTCTGCTCGGTGCGGTGGCTCAGGTTCAGGTTGCCGGCGGCGATCTCGGCCGAGGCGGTGCGGATCGAATCGGCCACCTGCCGGATGTCGACAATCATCGTGCGCAGGCCACCGGTCATGCCGGCCAACGCGCCGTTGATCGAATGGTTGTCGCCCTCGGCGGCGGTCAATTGCACATCGATCTCGCCCCCGGCAATGCGACTCACCACATCGCGCAGCCGCTCCGGCTCATCGCCGAGTTCGCGCCAGACCGAACGCACCGTCACCCAGGACGCCAAGCCCAGCATCGTCAACACGACCAGGCCGGTGGCAACGACGACGATGATGCTGCGCGCCGCGCCATCGGTGGCCGAGTCGTAGCGCGCATCGATGCCTGCCCGCGCCTCTTCGGCGAACTTCTTATGCACCGACTGGAGATTACCGAGCGCTGCCTGCATGGCCTGAACCTTCGACGTGCTGTCGCCCTCGGTCTTGGTCAGCATCGCCCGCGCGGCGCTCACCGATGCGGTGGTATAGCTGTCGAAGGCATTGCTCAAGGCCTTGACGCTGCCTTGCTTGCCCTCCAACGCGTCGATGGCAGTCAGTGCATCGTGACCCAGCTTGACGTTGGGCTCGACGTCTTTCAGCTTCTCGGCATCACCTTCAATGCTGGCCGACTGCACCACCGACTGCACCGCCTCCGTGGCGTGATTGACGCGCTGGATCTGCGCCATGTACGGCTCATCCACCTCGCGCAACAATCGGATCTGCTGAGACAGCTGACTACCCACGCCGGCGCTGAGCGCGACACCGATGGTGAAAAGCATGGCTGCACTGATCGGCATCATCCAAATCTTGGTTCTGAATTTCATCTTTTGCGTCCAATGAAGCGTTGGTGGAAACGCCCGAAGAAATGGAGTAACGGCACAGGCTTCAGCCGAAGCTGAAGACCCTCTTCACGCCGGAGTCGCGGACCCGGGCCGTGATGTCGTTTTCACCCGCCTGAGCGGGTGTGCAGACCCATCCCATCACGGTGATGAAAGCGAAATGCCTGAGCACGTGTCGATGCATAAAATTTCCCGTTCTTGACGCCTGAGCCGCAGCCGATGTCCGGGCTTGCTCACCTTATCGGCGCCCCTACTGCGAAATTGACAGGCAGCGCGTGATTGGCTGCGATTTGCCGGTGCATCAGTGATTTTTTTGGGAGCGCAAGCCGGAAATCCCTGCAAATACTGCCCCTGCATTCATGCTGCGTGAAATCATCGCCCCCTCACACTGGGTGGGGGATGCCAAACATTTGTCAGCAGTGCGCCGATCCAAGGCCTCCATCGGTTGGCAAGGCTCAGAGCCCGAGAGTTTTTCTCCCGGAGAAGAAGCTGGCTCGCGACTGGCTGGAGACAGGGCACATGAGCAAGCGATGTGAGGATGGGGAAAAAGCGGCAAGCGCGAGCCTGTTCGAGGAACTTGCGCAGCCGAGCCGGGCGCAGATGCAGCAGGCGCGAGCGCAGATCGCATGCGGGTGAGAGCGGATGCGGCGGCGGCCTCGTTCAGGCGGCAGGCAAGCCTGCAGGAGCACCAGTGCGAAGCGAGCGAGCTGGTGCAGACGCTCAAAGCCCAGATGCAGGCGGACCCGGGGGCGGCCAGCCGGCGAGCCCAGGCGGCCAGGCTGCACGCGGCACAGGAGCGCGAGCAACGCATTGCACAGGCCCTGGCGCGGCTGCCGGAGATGGAGGCTGCCAAGCGCCGCAATGGCGACAGGCCAGAGGATGCACGCACCAGCACCACCGATTCCGATGCGAGCAACATGATGATGGGCGACGGGGGCTTCCGCCCAGCCTACAACGTGCAGTTCGCAAGCGACTGCGCGAGCCAGGTGATCGTGGGCGTGGACCTGGTCACCGCGGGCAGTGACATGGCGCAACTCGCGCCGATGGTCGAGCAAGTCGAGCAGCGCCTGGGCAAGGCCCCGGCGCACTGGCTGGTCGATGGGGGCTTCCCCGTACACGGGCAGATCGATGCGGTGGCGGGCAAGATCAAGCTGTATGCGCGCCGGTGCCACGGCCCAAGCCGCGCAAGGGCCAAGACGACGGCGAGCCGCCGGCGACGGGCGCCGAGTTTGAGCCCAAGCCGGGGGACAGCCAGGCGGTGGCGCAACGGCGCCAGCGCATGAACACAGAGGCTGCGCGCGAGATCTACAAGGACAAGGACCGAGCGGCCACAGCCAAGTGTGTCAACGCGCAGGCGCGTAACCGAGGGCTGCTGCGCATGCCGGTGCGAGGCCGGGTCAAGGTCAACTGCGTGGTGCGCTGTACGTGCTGGCGCACAACCTGATACGCATGGCCTGCATGGCGCCGCAACTCATCGGATGGGGCACAGGTGCGCGTGCGATGGGTGCAACCCCTGCGTGAGGCAGTCGAACATGGCCTGACAACACCCAACAAGCGCCTCGTGCACCGTCCAAACGCTCGCACCATCCCAACACCTATATCGAGGTTCGCTGCACCGCCAGCCTCCTCGATTGGCCACTCTTCAATCAACGTCAGCCAAGAAGCAAAAGCTTCTCAGCCTCTCAGGCGTTCGCGCGCAGTCGCTTCAAGGCTTCGGGTTCGACCCAGAGCGTGTCGAGGTGGGTGAACTTCCACTGCTCGTTGTTTTCTCTCGCGACGATGCGGTCGCCGCAATGGCTGTCTGTCAGATCGACGAGTTCCGGCGTCAGGTGCAGTTGCGATTTCGTCGAGAAGAAGGTCTTGACGATAGGCGTGACCAACGAATGCCGGCTCTGCTCGATCACCACCGCCAGCCGGCCCGACTGCATGCGCACCAACGCACCCACCGGGTAGATGCTAACCGTCTTCACGAAGGCCTGGAAAACGGCATCGTCAAAATGCCCGCCGCGCCATTCGGCCATCTGGCGGATCGCCTCGGCCGGGTCCCAGCCTTTCTTGTAAGGGCGGTTCGAGGTGATCGCGTCATAGACGTCGCACACCGCGCCCATCTTCGCCAGCTGCGAGATCTGGTCGCCCTTCAGGCCATGCGGGTAGCCGCTGCCATCGATCTTCTCGTGGTGGTGCAGGCAGACCTCGAGCGCGCCTTCGGTGGCCGTGCCGCCTTCGAGCAGCATCTCGTGGCCGCGCGTCGGGTGGGTCTTGATGATGCCGAACTCGTCGTCGCTCAGCTTGCCCGGCTTGTTGAGCACCTCAATCGGCATCACGGCCTTGCCCATGTCATGCAGCAAGCCGGCCAGGCCGGCATCGCGCGTCAGTTGTTCATTCATGCCCAGTTGCCGGGCCAGCGAAACCATCAGTGCACAAACCGCCACCGAGTGCATATAGGTGTAGTCGTCGTGCGTCTTCAACGGCGCAAGGCTCACCATCGCACCGGGGTTGCGCCACACCGAGCCGGCGATCTCGTCGACCAAGGGCAGGCATTCGCTGGCATTCACCGCATTGCCCAGCCGGGCTTCGGAGAACAGCGACATCACCGCCTCCTTGGATTTGGCCACCAGCACCGAGGCGCGTTTCATTTCGGCGGCGATGCCCACTGATGCGGTGTCGGAGCCGGACGTGGCGATCGCGGCCGGCGCGCTCGGCAGCTCGGGTTCGACCGGTGCCACAGGCGGGGCCACTTCACAAGAGGCAGCGACGTCGACGCCTTTGCTGGGATCGATCCAGCACATCTCCAGGCCGCAGCCCAGCAGCTTGTTCAGATCCGCGGGATCGGA
>CAHJWV010000467.1 GCA_903643055.1 Burkholderiales bacterium
GGCGACACCGATCGAAGCGGAAGACATCGTGAACCTTTAACGCAAAGAAATTGCGTTAGTGCATTGTGCACCCTTTTCAAGACTAACGCAAATCCTTTGCGTTAGCATTGCCGCATGAGCAACACCCCCCGCCTTCGCCCTGGTGGCCGCAGCGCCCGCGTGCAGGAAGCCGTGCACGCGGCCACGCGCGAACTGCTCGATCTGCACGGTCGCGACGCGCTGACGGTCCCGCTGATCGCCGCGCGCGCCGGCGTCACGCCGTCCACCATCTACCGGCGCTGGGGCGACCTGGTCGACCTGCTGGCCGACGTGTCGGTGCAGCGACTGCGGCCCGACGGCGAGCCGGCCGACACCGGCACGCTGCGCAGCGACCTGCGGACCTGGGCCGAGCAATTCCACGAGGAGATGTCGTCCGAGGTCGGGGTGGGCATGCTGCGCGACGTGCTGTCGACCGGCCAGTACGGCGACGGCGCCGGCGCCTGCCAATGCGCCGCCTTCACCGCCAGCCAGATCGCGCTGATGCTGGAGCGGGCGCGCGCCCGCGGCGAGCCGGCACCGACGGTCGATGCGGTGATGGACGGCTTCGTCGCGCCCCTGATCTACCGCCTGCTGTTCGGCCCGACGCCGGCCGGCACGGCGCAGTCGTCGCGCTGGATCGACGCTTGCATGGCTTCGGCCGACGGCACGCAAGCGACCGATCAGGGTTGAGTTGGTTTCGAATCAAAGGATCTTCGTGCGATCAATTTCGGGCACTGTCTCTAATACAGTTCGGTATTCGCTTCGGCGACCCTGAGCTTGCCCCCTTTCCGAGAACTCCACCATGACCGACCGCACCACAGTCCACGGCCTCCAGGTCGCGACCGAACTCCACCAATTCATCGAGCAGCAGGTGCTGCCCGCCGCCGGCGTCGACAGCGCGCGCTTCTGGCAAGGCTTCGACGCGATCGTGACCGGGCTGGCGCCGAAGAACATCGCGCTGCTGGCCGAGCGCGACCGGCTGCAAGGCGAGATGGACGCCTGGCACAAGGCACACCCCGGCCCCATCACCGCGGGTGATCCTTCAAATCCTTCCGACATGACGGCGTACCGCGCCTTTCTCGAGAAGATCGGCTACCTGCTGCCCTCGCCCAAGGGCACCCAGGCGACGACGACGAATGTCGACGCCGAACTCGCGCAGCAGGCCGGCCCGCAGCTGGTGGTGCCGATCCTGAACGCGCGCTACGCGCTCAACGCGGCCAACGCGCGCTGGGGCTCGCTGTACGACGCGCTCTACGGCACCGATGTCATCGCCGAGACCGGCGGGGCCGAGAAGGGCTCGCGCTACAACCCCCTCCGCGGCACCAAGGTCATCGAATTCGCGCGCGAAGTGCTCGACCAGGCCGCACCGCTGGCCAACGGCTCGCACAAGATGGCGACCGGCTACAGCGTGAAGGACGGCCAGCTGCACATCGCGCTGCAGAGCAGCAGCACCGTGCTGGCGGAGCCGTCGCAGTTCGTCGGCTACCAGGGCGACGCGGCGTCGCCGAGTTCGGTGCTGCTCAAGCACAACGGCATCCACCTCGACATCCGGATCGATCGCGGCACGACCATCGGCAAGACCGACCCGGCCGGCATCAGCGACGTGGTGCTCGAGGCCGCGCTGTCGACCATCCTCGACCTCGAGGACTCGGTGGCCGTGGTCGACGCCGCCGACAAGGTGCTGGCGTACGGCAACTGGCTCGGCATCATCCAGGGCACGCTGACCGAGGAAGTCGCCAAGGGCGGCAAGACCTTCACGCGCGGCCTGAACGCCGACCGCGAATACACCGGCGCCGACGGCCAACCGTTGAAGCTGCACGGACGCTCGCTGATGTTCCTGCGCAATGTGGGCCACCTGATGACCAACCCGGCCGTGCTCTACGCCGCTTCCGGCGGAGGTCTGAAGGAAATCCCCGAAGGCATCCTCGATGCCGTGGTGACCACCACCATCGCCACCATCGACCTGAAGCGCAAGGGCAATTCGCGCACCGGCAGCATCTACATCGTGAAGCCGAAGATGCACGGCCCGGCCGAAGTGGCGTTCGCCTCCGAGCTGTTCGGCCGCGTCGAGCAACTGCTGGGCCTGCCGGCCAACACCGTCAAGCTCGGCATCATGGACGAGGAGCGCCGCACCAGCGTCAACCTCAAGGCCTGCATCGCCGAAGCGGCCGCGCGCGTGGCCTTCATCAACACCGGCTTCCTCGATCGCACCGGCGACGAGATGCACACCGCCATGCAGGGCGGCCCGATGATCCGCAAGGGCGACATGAAGACCAGCGCCTGGATTGCCGCCTACGAAAAGAACAACGTGCTGGTCGGCCTCGGCTGCGGCCTGCGCGGCAAGGCACAGATCGGCAAGGGCATGTGGGCCATGCCCGACCTGATGGCCGACATGCTCAAGCAGAAGATCGGCCACCCCAAGGCCGGCGCCAACACCGCCTGGGTGCCCTCGCCCACCGCCGCGACGCTGCACGCGCTGCACTACCACCAGGTCAGCGTGACCGAGGTGCAGAAGGAGCTGGAAAAGATCGACGCCGACGGCGAGCGCGACAACATCCTCAACGCGTTGCTGCAGGTGCCGGTGTCGCCGACCACGAGCTGGACCGACGCAGAGAAACAGCAGGAGCTGGACAACAACGTGCAGGGCATCCTCGGCTACGTGGTGCGCTGGATCGACCAGGGCGTGGGCTGCTCCAAGGTGCCCGACATCCACAACATCGGCCTGATGGAAGACCGCGCCACCTTGCGCATCTCGAGCCAGCACATCGCCAACTGGCTGCTGCACGGCATCGTGACCAAGGCGCAGGTCGACGAAACCTTCGAGCGCATGGCCGCGGTCGTCGACGGCCAGAACGTCGGCGACGCGCTGTACCAGCCGATGGCCGGGCACTTCAAGACCTCGGCCGCGTACCAGGCCGCGCAGGACCTGGTGTTCAAGGGCGTCGAGCAGCCGAGCGGCTACACCGAGCCGTTGCTGCATGCGTGGCGGTTGAAGGTGAAGGGCGAGGGCTGAGCGGCGATCTGCCGGTTGATAGCCGAAAGGATCAACTGACGGCCGCTTCCGGCCGATAACTTGTAAGCACAATGGCGCCTTCGGGCGCCGTGTGTTTTATGCGGGCTCTGACTTCGGGTCGCAAAACGGCAGTCGCAACCAGTGCAAAGTTGATAATCAATTGATGAACGAATGGGGATTCACAGGCGAGGTCAAAAGTTGGATTGATCAAATTGCCAAGCTCAACTCCAACCTTCCCTTTGCTGGCGCAAGAGTGGAAGACGTCGGGATAGGTTCGCAAAAGAGACGCGACCTGACGCTGATCGACCGTAACGGTGATGCAATCCTGACCGGCGAAGTCAAGCTCCCTGATGCGCCCGATGGCGGAAGTCCGTATCGCGCTGAAGTAGTCAAGGACGCGCAACAAAAAGCACTGAGGGCTGGCGTTAAGTTCTTCTTCACCTGGAACGTGAACGAGTGCGTGCTCTGGGAAACCGCAACCGCTGGGGCCGGTCTGAAAGACCGCGCTTACGAGCGCTGGACGGTCGCTGCACTGACCAACCGCGCGCAACTGGTGGCGGCTCCGGTGCAGGCAAAGATTTATGAATGGCTGGTCGTCTTTTTGCATGAAGCGGCCCGGATACTGAAATCCGGCAAGGTGGGCGGGGGGCGTACGCCCGACGTCAAGTTTGTGGAGGCACTGGAAGCCGCGCTCACAGTTCCCATTCGGCACACCCACGAAGCCTTAGCCAAGCGCTACGTGAGCAACCACAGC
Source organism: Burkholderiales bacterium (assembly GCA_903643055.1). Next base: position 3,786 of record CAHJWV010000467.1, read on the forward strand.
TTCAAGCGTGACCTGGATCAATGGATGGTGTCGCTCGGCTGGACCGTGGTGAGCGACGCAGAAGGTCTTCACGAGCTGCTGGAACGCGCTGCTAAATTCGGTTGCTACCTGTTCGTTAACAAACTAGTTTTCCACGAAGCGCTGCTGAAGAAGTATGGCAAGACCATGGCGCCACTGAACGCGCCGCCGGAAATCACCACCGGTGACGAGCTACAGATGCGCTTGCAGCATTTCTTTGCTGAAGCCAAACAAGTCACTGGCAACTACGAAACCATCTTTGGCGATGACCCCAAAGACATGGGGCGCCGCCTTCCCTTCTACGCCGATGCTGCTGTACAAGGCTGGCGCGGCCTGATCGACCAGATCCACGAATTCGACTTTTCCAAGCTCGACTACGAAGTAGTCGGCAGCATCTTTGAGCGCCTGATCGGCCCGGAGGAACGCCACAAATACGGCCAGTTCTACACGCGTGTTGAAGTGGTGGACCTGATCAACAGCTTCTGCATTCGCACCGGCGACGCCAAAGTGTTGGACCCAGCCTGCGGCGGAGGAACTTTTCTAGATCGGAAGAG
>CAHJWV010000468.1 GCA_903643055.1 Burkholderiales bacterium
AATGTGTTTGAGCTTCTCTGCCACCGGGTCACCCTCAACGTCATAGTATTCGATCAGCTTCTCGGCATTCTTGACGTTGTCCTTGGGCAGTTCGTTGATCACGCTATTGTTCAAGGGCGAGGGGGCAAACAAGACGCTTTCCACTCCGTGTTTCAAGCCGGCATCGGTGGCCATGCCGCCGCCCAGGGAATGGCCGACCAACTTCACTGCGTAATCCCTCCCAGGGTTGCCCCTTTGCAGTCAAGGCCAGCGCCTCCTTGCACAACTGATCGGCCTCTATATAGGCTTGGGGCTTACCGCCTATCGCGGCGTAGAGATTAGCCATCCATTGAACGACCGTGTTTTTCTTGTTATTCATAACCCGCTCATCGGCTGTGTCACCCACATTGGGCCCGGCTGTCGTTCCACCAAACGCCAGCACGATGTCCTTGGTTTGATGATTCACGAAATTCGTCTCCATTAATCCGCTGGAAGGATTGGCGATCGAGCCATCTGCCTTCTGGACCGACACCGCCTTCCTTCCAAGGCTTCGGGCGACATCGTACTCAGGATGCCGTCTCGTTCGGGATCTCTTGCCGCAGGCAGATTGGCCTTGCTGCTCAAGGCGATCGCCAGCGCATTCGACGTTACCCAGTTGGCGGGCAAGTGCTGAGGGTTGCGCTTATAGACATAGTCAGCCAGCTTCGACATGTCAACGATTTCCCGGCGCGCAGCCAGATCGGAGGGCATGGCGTGGTGCGGATTGGTGGGATCGACCTTGCTGCTGGGCTTCAAATCAACACTGAATAAGCCAGCCACAGCCGCCAGCGCCCTGCTCCACGAAGTCGACTCCGCCTTGCCGCTTGAAAGCGGTGTCGTGGGCAGCGCCCCATTTCGAAGTGGCGACCGACCGTTGGACACACGTGACGCCGGACCCCGATCTTGAGCCTGACCTGCAGGCACACCGGCTCTGCGCCTTAGCTGATTCGATGACGCATGCGGCTGTACGGAACTTGAGCTGCCTCCACTTGGGGAACTCGTCCTGGTTGGCAAGGTCATCAATCGGTTCCACATATCGGCATCCATTCATAGGCCATGCCGACTTCACGATCGATACCGGCGTTGACGCTCAGGCGTGATCTAAGCCCATTGCCTACGTCTTGTACGCAGCGGATGCGAACATTTGGATGAATTGGCGCAGCAGGGCCGCAAGGCCAGTGCGGCATGCAATCTCGAACCGATGCCCCAGGATCAGAGGCCCCGTTCAACGAACGCTGTAAATGCCTTTCATGACGCAGTACGAGGGCTCGGCTATTCTGCGAGGTATGACACTTACCGAGCTGCGTTACATCGTCGCCGTGGCCCGCGAGAGGCACTTCGGCCGTGCGGCGGAGGCCTGCTTCGTCTCGCAACCCACGCTGAGCGTGGCGATCAAGAAGCTCGAAGAAGAGCTGGATGTGAAGCTGTTCGAGCGCGGCGCCAATGAAGTCAGCGTGACGCCCCTGGGCGAAGAGATCGTGCGCCAGGCCCAATCGGTCATCGAACAGGCCGCCGGCATCAAGGAGATCGCCAAGCGCGGCAAAGACCCGGTGTCAGGCCCGTTGCGCCTGGGCGTGATCTACACCATCGGGCCTTATCTCTTGCCCGACCTGGTTCGGCAGGCGATCGACAAGGTGCCGCAGATGCCGCTGATGCTGCAGGAGAACTTCACCGTCAAGCTGCTGGACATGCTGCGCACCGGCGAACTCGATTGCGCCATCATCGCTGAGCCCTTTCCAGACACCGGCCTGGCGGTCGCGCCGCTGTACGACGAGCCGTTCATGGTGGCGGTGCCGAAGGGCCATGCACTGGCCAAGCGCGAGAGCATCAGCGCTGAAGAGCTGAAGCAGGAAACCATGCTGCTGCTGGGCACCGGCCATTGCTTTCGCGACCACGTGCTCGAGGTGTGCCCGGAATACGCCCGCTTCTCAAGCGACGCTGAAGGCATTCGCAAGAGCTTTGAAGGATCGTCGCTGGAAACCATCAAGTACATGGTGGCCTCCGGCATGGGCGTGACGGTGGTTCCTCAGCTCAGCGTTCCAAAAGACACCCAGCGCCAGGTGCACTATGTGCCATTCACCGACCCTGCCCCCACGCGCCGCGTGGTGCTGGCCTGGCGGCGCACCTTTACCCGCTACGAGGCCATCGCCGCACTGCGCAATGCCATCTATGCCTGCCCGCTCGAAGGCGTCACCCGGGTGTCTTGAGCCCTGTCGTGCCGATGCCCTTATCGCAGGCCCGGCTTGTGGGCCCGGATCTGGCCTTGACCCCTCGATTGCATACGGATCGCTGGGGTCGCTAGACTTGGTCGTCGTTCGCTCTTCACCGGAGAAGAAAACCAATGGCCAAGAAGCAGAAGACCGTCGCTGCCCCCGCTGCGGGAAGCGTGCAGATCAACATCGGCATCAGCGAGAAAGACCGCGGCGCCATCGCCGAAGGATTGAGCCGCCTGCTGGCCGATACCTACACGCTGTACCTGACCACGCACAACTTCCATTGGAATGTGACGGGCCCGATGTTCAACACGCTGCATCTGATGTTTATGACGCAGTACACCGAGCTGTGGAACGCGGTCGATCCGGTCGCCGAGCGCATTCGCTCGCTGGGGCATTCGGCACCGGGCTCTTATGCGCAGTTCAGCAGCCTGGCCTCGATCAAGGACGCTCCGGCCATACCGCCGAAGGCACTGGAGATGGTCCGCATCCTGGTCGATGGCCACGAGGCTGTGGCCCGCACGGCGCGCAGTATCTTTCCGCTCGCCGACAAGGCCCATGACGAGCCGACCGCCGACCTCTTGACCCAGCGCCTGACCGTGCACGAGCAAACGGCCTGGATGCTGCGCAGCCTGCTCGAGAACTGATGATTGCGCAGCCGGAAGCACAAGCCGCAGGCACGCCCATCGTGCCTCCCGCAACGCGCGTGGCCATCGTGACCTTCGATGGCTTCAACGAACTCGATACGTTCATCGCGCTGGGCATGATCAACCGCCTGAGGCCCCAAGGCTTCACGGCGGAAATCACCGGGCCGGGGGCTCGGCTGACGTCGATGAACGGCGTCACTGTCGATGTGCAGCAGCCCCTGGAATTCGCCAACGAGGCCGATGTGGTGCTGTTCGGCAGCGGGATCTACACCCGCGCGATCGCGGAAGACGCCGCGATTCTTGACCGGCTGGCGCTGGACCCGCTGCGCCAGCTGATCGGCGCGCAATGCTCCGGCACCTTGCTGCTGGCCCGGCTGGGCTTGATTGGCGACATGCCGGCCTGTACCGATCTGATCACCAAGCCCTGGGTCGTGGAAGCCGGTGTGCGGGTCGTTGACGACCCGTTCCATGCCCGTGGGCCGGTGGCCACGGCGGGCGGTTGCCTGGCCGCGCAATATCTCGCGACCTGGGTGATGCTGCGTCTGGCGGGCCAGAAAGCCACCGAGCAGGCACTGCACTACGTGGCACCGGTGGGCGAAAAGGAAAGCTATGTCGCGCGCTTGCTCGGTGTGGTGGAGCCGTTCGTCGCTACTGCAGGCGGCGGATAAGACCGTGAGTCGGGCCCGAGGAACAGGCCTTGCTCACGGTGAAGAATTCGAGATGAATCGCCTTCGGGTTTACTGCGCAGGCGGCGCCATCGACCAGCGACGCTTCACTTCACCCGCGCCGTTCACACTTTCCAGGTGAACGCCAAAGCCCCAAAGACGCGCCACGTGCTTCAGCACTTCATTGGCGGCGTCATGCAAAGGCCGGTCGTTGTGCTGGGCATGGCGCAGTGTCAATGAACGGTCACCGCGCAAGTTGACGCTCCACACCTGAATGTTGGGTTCGCGTGCACCGAGGTCGTATTGGTGCGACAGCGCTTCACGCACGCGCCGGTAACCGCTTTCATCGTGAATCGCCGCCACCTCCAGTTCATCGTCTTTCTCGTCATCGACGATTGAGAAAAAGCGAAATTCACGCATCAGGTTCGGTGACAGGTACTGGCCGATGAAGCTTTCATCCTTGAAGTTGCGCATCGCATGGTCGATGGTTTCCAGCCAGTCCTTGCCGGCGACATCAGGGAACCAGTGCCGATCTTCATCGGTCGGGCGCTCGCAGATGCGCTTGATGTCTGTGTACATCGCAAAGCCCAGCGCGTACGGGTTGATGCCGCTGTAAGCACGGCTGCCGACCGGCGGCTGGGCCACCACATTGGTGTGCGACTTCAGCCATTCGATCATCATGCCGTCGGTCAGATAGCCGTCGTCATACATCGTGTTGAGCAGCTTGTGATGCCAGAACGTCGCCCAGCCTTCATTCATGACCTGGGTCTGGCGCTGCGGATAGAAGTACTGCGCGACCTTGCGCACGAT
>CAHJWV010000469.1 GCA_903643055.1 Burkholderiales bacterium
TGGTTGAAACGGACCACCGTGCGTTGCGGGTGCACGCTGCCGAGATCACCCGCAAAGGGGGTTACGCGACAAGGGCGAAGTCCAGATGATTCCGCTCCTTGCCAACCGATTACCGGCTCTCCTGCCGATCCATGCTTGCCCGTCATGAAAAAGCCATCTGCTCTCCAGCTTTCGCCGCTTGCCCTGATTCCTTGTCTGCTTTCATTCGCCGCGCCTGCGGTCGCCGGCATCACCTGTGCGCCGACGGCCAGTCCGACCCACGTCAAACCCGGTGGATTGATCACCCTGAGGGGCAATTGCACCGATACCACGACCAACCTGCCGGTCTCAGAAGGCAATGAAGTTTGGCGTTCGGGAGCAGCGGACAGCAGCCAGTCGATCGGCCAGCGCACGCTGCCCAATGGCACGTTGACGGTGATTGCGCCGACGATTCCGGGCGAGCACAGCTATGTCATCGAAAGCGTTGATACAGCGTATGGCGGGCCGATCAGTGTCGGTGGTGAAGGTGGCTTTCCTTCGGTGACTGTGACCGTCGATACAGACGGAGCTTCCGGTCCGACAACGCTTGATCAGCTCAGCCGACCGCTGACCACCTTGCAAACGGCCCGGGTGAACAGTCATCTCAAAGAAGCCCAGTCGCATCTGCGTTTGCTTCGTGCGGGTGGGTCATTGCCGCAGTTCGATGCGCCAGGAGTTCCGTTACCTGACGGCAAGAAGGAAGACGCCAGCCGCCGCAAGCTCGGCTTTTATCTGGGCGGGTTGGGTGACTACCTTCGGCAGGATGGCTCGCCACAGTCTGAATTCAAAGTACGCACGACCACCTTGTCTTTGGGCGCGGATTACCGCTTGAACGACGATTGGGTGATGGGTGGCAATCTGGGTTATTCCCATTCCCATGTTGACTTTGACAACTCGGCCAGCGATCAAAAAAGCAACGGGACTCATGCCACGGCCTATGCCAGCTGGAGCCTGACGCCTGCGGCGTACCTGAGTGCCTCATTGAGCTATGAAGCCAGCAAGTTCGATCTCCAACGTGATGCGGGCAATGGGCAAGTGACGTTTGCTTCGCCTCGCGGTCATGGCGTGGGTGTCAGTTTGACCGCAGGGCGCGACTTTCTGGTGGGTGCCTGGTCGATCGGCCCTTATGCGCGTTGGGACAATGTCACCTCGGACATCGACGCATTCAATGAAACCGGGGCTCCGACAGCGGTCTCTGTTTCTTCGCAGCGCACGCGGTCGAATACATTGAACGTGGGCGCCCAGACGCAAGTCAGCGTGCCCACCTCATGGGGCATTGTTCTGCCTTATGTACGTCTCGAACTGTCCCATCGAAACGACAGCCATTCGCGCAATCCCGGGGCCACACTGTTGAGTGACAACACGTCGCTGTTGATTCCGGCCGCAGTCGACGCGCGAGACAACTTCGCCAACGCAGCAGCGGGTATTTCGGGCGTCAATCAAGGAGGCATCAGTTGGTTCTTTGACTATGAAACCGGTCTGGCACAACAGGGCTATCGCACTCAGCGCTTCGGGCTGGGCTTGCGCTTCGAGCTGTAAGACCAACTGACAGGAAGGCAAGGCATGGCGCATTTTCTTCTGGCATGGGAGCTGGGCGCGAATCTGGGCCATGGAACGCGTCTGCGTTCCGTGGCGCTTGCATTGAAACAACGCGGCCACCAGGTGACCTTTGCGCTGCGCGATGTCGTGTCTGTGCGCGACTTGTTGAGCCCTGAACTCGGGCGAGTTTTCCAGGCGCCGTTGCGGCTGAACATGGGCTCAAAGCCAGCTTTTACGATGGCTGATGTGCTGCTTTCCTGTGGATATGACTCGGTCCCGACGCTTGGCGCGTTGACGCAGGCATGGACGGCCTTGCTCGATGCTTGTGGTTGCGATGTCGTGTTGGCCGATCACTCGCCGACCGCCTTGCTGGCAGCCCGCCTGGCCGATGTACCTGCGCTGCACATCGGCTCCGGATTTGCCATTCCGCCGCGCGAAACGCCATTGCCGGTGTTTCGCGATTGGGCGAGTGTCGAGGCTTCCCATGCGGATCAAGCCGATGCGCACGCGCTGGCTTGTATCAATGATGTGCTCTCCGTCAGCGGCGCGATGCCGCTCAAGCACCTGTGGCAGTTGTTCTATCCACAGAAAACCTTGCTGTGCGCCTGGCCTGAGCTCGACCATTACGCGGGCCGCGGGCGTTCAACTGCCGAATACCGCGGGCCCGACAGCGAGTTTGTGCCCGGTGTGTCGCCGCAGTGGCCCGATGCGAAAGGGCCACGTGTCTTCGCCTATCTGCGCGCCAATCACCCCGAGCATGGCGCCGTGTTGCGCGGCCTGATCAAGCAGGGCTGCGCCACCCTTTGTTTCTTCCCCGACCGTGAAGCCTCCAGCTCGACGCCGGAAGCTTCTGAGCAACTGCGATATTGCGCGATGCCGGTCGACATGAAGCAGGCCTTGGCCGAGTGCGAGCTGGTGGTCTGCCATGCCGGGCACGCGACGCTCGCGCAGACGATGCGATCGGGTGTTCCGTCTCTGATGTTGCCGACCCAGACCGAGCAGTTCTTGCTGGCGCGCCAGGTCGAACGCTTTGGCGTGGGCATCAATGCCGCAGCACTGCCCAGGCCGGTCGACTATGCCGCGCTTATTGGTCAACTGATGCGTCCGGACAGTTCACATCGCGCCGCAGCTCATGAAATGGCCCAGCGCTATCGGCGTTTCGATCCGGCTGCGCTGACGACAGAAATCGTCTTGGCTGCAGAGTCGTTGCTGGCATCAGTGACCTGAACGGCGCAGCGCGGCCCTCTGGCGTCACCTGAAGCCGGCGGCTCCGCCGGATTGTTGTTCAGCGCATACGATGCGGTCTGGCTGACACGGCCTGCCGCGGACGGAACTCCCCGGCTTGCCCGTCAATCACAGCAAGCTCGTTCCCGGGGGGTCTCAGATGGTTTTTCTCGCATCGCCAGCGTCTGCCGGCCTGCTTTTCGCGCTGGCGTCGATAGGGATGTCTGCAGTCATGGGCGTGGCTGCCGTCGCCGCTCCCGTCAAGACAGGGCATGTCACTGCCGAGCTGGTGTCTGAGCAGGCCGCCGTGTCGCCCGGCCAGACCGTGCGCATCGGCCTGAAGCTGCAGCACATCCCGCATTGGCATACCTATTGGCGTAACCCAGGCGATTCCGGCTTGCCGACCACGCTGAGCTGGACGCTGCCCGCGGGTAGCCAAGCGAGCGATATTCAATGGCCCGCACCGCAACGCTTGCCCATCGGCCCGCTGGTGAATTACGGCTATGAAGGCGAACTGCTGTTGCCCGTGGCCTACACCGCGCCTGCGGACGCCAAAGCCGGAGACAGCCTGGCATTGCGAGCGAAGGCGCAATGGCTGGTCTGCAATGAAGTCTGCATCCCTGAACAGGCCATGTTGGACTTGAATCTGCCGGTGGCCGCTCCTGGCGTTTTGCCCGCCAAGACCGACCATGCGCAACGGGTCACCGCCGCCGAAGCCCGGCAAGCCGTGCCGCTTTCAGCTTGGAGTGTCAAAGCCGAACGAGCCGATCGGGAGCTGATCTTGTTGATGACGAAGGCGGAGGGCGCTCAGGCGTCCCCGGTTTCCCCGGTTTCCACCATCGAAGTTTTTCCATACGCCGAGCAACTGCTGGAGCCTTCTCGCCACGAGGTCTATCGCACGCCGACCGGCTATGCAGTAAAGCTGAAGCTGAGCGATGACGCCGCACCGCCCGCATCACTCGAGGGCATCGTCGTCGCGCGCGGCGGCGCATCGCCTTGGCCCGGCGGTCGCGAATCGGTGGAGTTCCATGTGCCGGTGAGCACGGTTGCCGCACTGGCCTTGCCGGTGGGTGCCGAGCGTGTGTCAGCGTCGTCTGCGGGTGAATCAGGCGAAGTCGGTATCGCTGATGGCATCGGCTTCTGGGCCGCCTTGCTGGCGGCGTTCGCCGGTGGCTTGGTGCTCAACCTGATGCCATGCGTTTTTCCGGTGCTGTCGATCAAGCTGCTGGGGCTGGCGCAACAGCGCGAAAAGGGCCCGCAGGCCCGCGTTGCCTTGCGCGCGCATGCGATGGCCTACAGCACGGGTGTGATCTTGAGCTTCCTGGCCTTGGCGGGTGGCTTGCTGGCTCTGCGCGCGGCGGGCAGCGCTGTTGGATGGGGCTTCCAGCTGCAGGAGCCTTCGGTGGTGTTCGTGTTGGGCCTGCTGTTTTTCGCGCTCGGGCTGAACCTGATGGGCGCTTTTGAATTTGCTAACTTCATGCCGCAGCGCCTTTCCGGCTGGCGCGCTCAGCGTCCGTTTGTGGATGCGCTGGCTTCTGGCGTGCTCGCTGTGGTGGCGGCCAGCCCCTGCACTGCGCCATTCATGGGGGCTGCGCTCGGTTTTGCCATCACCCAGCCGCCACTGGCGGCACTGGCAGTATTCCTGGCGTTAGGCATCGGGATGGCCTTGCCTTACGCCTTGCTGGTCGTGATGCCGGGCTGGCGTTCGCGTCTGCCGCGGCCGGGGGCCTGGATGCTTCGGCTCAAGCAGGCCCTGGCCTTTCCGATGTTCGCCACGGTCGTGTGGCTGGTCTGGGTGCTGGGCATTCAGGCGGGCATGGATGCTGCCGCGAAAGCCCTGCTGGCGTTGGTCGGGCTTGCCTTCTCGCTGTGGCTCGCCGGCGCATCGGCAAACAGACAGCAGTGGGTGCGCCTGATTCCGATCGGTGTGCTGGTGGGCACGGTGCTGTGGGCTTGGCCGATGAGCGGGCCCGGTTCCGCATCGGCTGCGGCCAGCGCAGAGGCGCACGATGCGTGGTCACCTTACGACGAGGCGGCCGTGGCGCGGCATGTCGCTGACGGCAGGCCGGTGTTCGTCGATTTCACGGCTGCTTGGTGCGTGAGCTGCCAGGTCAACAAGCGGCTGGTGCTGCATACCGATGCGACGATGCAGGCGTTCGCCCAATCGAAGGTGGCTTTGATGCGCGCCGACTGGACGAACCGCGATGTGAAGATCACCGAAGCGCTGGCCCGGCTGGGCCGCAATGGCGTGCCGGTGTATGTGTTGATCCGGCCCGGCCGCGAGCCTTTGCTGCTGCCGGAAATTCTCACCGGGCGCGTTGTTCGCGATGCGCTCGCCACCTTGTGACCTGGAGAAGATCATGATGCGACATCCCTTTAGCAAGCGCTTTCTGGCTGCAAGCCTGCTGGCCCTGATGCCGATGCTTCCATGGGCGCTGGCCCACGCGGCAACGGTGGGCCAAGCCGCCCCCGATTTCGAGTTGAAAGATGCAAGCGGCAAGAGCGTCAAGCTGGCTGATTTCAAGGGCCGGCATGTGGTGCTCGAATGGACCAACCCCGGCTGCCCCTTCGTTCAAAAGCACTACAACTCCCACAACATGCAGGGCCTGCAGAAGGACGCCACGGACCAGAAGGTGATCTGGCTGAGCATCAGTTCGACTGCGAAAAGTGCCAGCGACTACCTGGAGCCGGCAGCGCTCGGTGCTAAATACAAAGCCTGGGGCAGCGCGCAAACCGCGGTACTGATGGATGACGCCGGCACAGTCGGCAAAGCCTATGGCGCGAAGACCACGCCGCACATGTATGTGATCGATGGCAGCGGCAAGCTGGTCTACGCCGGCGGCATCGATGACAAGCGCTCGGCCGATGTGGCCGATGTGCCGGGCGCGAAGAACTTCGTCAAAGCCGCACTCAGCGAGAGCCTGGCCGGCAAAGCGGTGTCGACCCCCGCGGCAGCACCTTATGGCTGCAGCGTGAAGTACGCGAGTTGAGCCAGGGCTGTGGGTTATACCGGGATCCGTGTGGATGATGCGTTAGCCATCCGCGAGGCCTGATGAAGGCGCTTCAACTTTGATTCTCAAGTTTGATTCACCCGGCTGCCCGCCTTCAGGCATCGGCCACGGCTTGCGCAACGCGCGAAAACGTCGGCTCTAGCTGAGCCCAGGCTTCGGTGTCCAGCGTCGCCGGCCGGCGCTCGCTGGCGGGCGGGCAGCGCAGCGGTTCACCCTTGCGGGCAAACACGATGCAATTGGTACCGTCGCTGTCAGGCACTTCAATGAGGTGGCCATCGAAGCAGCGCGCAATGCGTTCGATGTAGATCGGGCAGTGCAGATGGCCGGCATGCAGGTTGACGACCAGCAGGCCGCCCGGCCGAAGCACATCAAAGCCATCGGCATAAAAGCGCTCGCTGCCCAGCGATGGCGGCATGCCGTTCGCACCGAAGGCATCGAGCATCAGCACATCGAAACGCCGTTCGGTCGTGGCCATGAACTCGGCCGCGTCACCGGACCATACCTGCAGCCGCTCGCCATCGGGCGGGATGTGAAACGCGTTGCGCAGTGCGATCACGTGCGGGTTGATTTCGATCGCCAACAGCTGGCTGTGCGGCAGATGACGATGGCAAAACTTCACCAGCGACCCCCCGCCCAAGCCGACCATCGCGATCTGCGCCGGCCGAGGGTTGAACAGCAGGACGCCCATCATCGTGCGCGTGTATTCGAGGGCCAGTTCATCGGGCCGGGCTGTCAACATTCGGCTCTGGATTTCGGTGCTCGACAGATGCAGCGACTTCGAATCCAACCCTTCTTCAATCCAGGGGATCGGGTGAGGAGCGCTGCCACCCTGCACGTTAGGCGTCCGGTGCGGTCTCGTTTTCTGTGTCATCGGCCGGCCAGGCCGAATCGTCTTCCGCCCAGGCCTTCAAGGCCGCGCCACGCCGTTTGAGCAGCGCGGTCAGCTTGGGCAATTCACCGTCGGGCAGATGGGCCCAGGCCTGCGGCACCGAGCCGCCATCGAGGCTGGCGCCATGGTCGAGCCAGCGCTTGCCAAAGGCGCGCAGTGCTGCTCGCGGCGTGTCGACCCCCTGTGCGGAGATGGCATCGGAAGGCAGGTCACCGACGATGACCCACCAGCCGATCCATTCCGGCCGGTGCTGGCTTTCCACGGCCCAGATGCTGGCGTACGGCATCACATGCCATGCGGGCCATTCGCCGATGCGGCCGCTGGGCAGTTCGAGGCGTTTGACACAGTCGACCACCTCGGTGGCGCGTGCGTTGCACCATGCTTCTTCTTCGGTGGAAAGCGATTCGGCCATGAGAACCTGTGGTGGAGAAGACGTTGAAGAGCCAGGCTCAGGGCGCTCGTGACGATGGCCCTGATGCCGAAGCCTCGATTATCCCGCGCCTGCAGGGGATCGTCAGCGCATCGTCGGCGCAAGCGCGCTGGCCGCCAATACGCCATCAGGCGTATTGGCGCGGACGCAGGCCCTGCGTAACCTGACTTCTGTTGGCACTCGATCGGCTGATGCAGCCCGGCGAAGTGATGTGCCTTCGCAGTTTCACCTCTACATCCCAGGAGCATTTTCCATGAATCAAACCCGTCGCAGCGTCGCCTTGTCGTTGACCGCGATCGCGTTGGGCGTTGCCGCCGCAGTGCCTGCCCTTGCGGCCGACACCATCAAGGTCGGCATCCTGCATTCGCTGTCGGGCACGATGGCCATCTCCGAGACGGTGTTGAAGGACACCGCGTTGATGACCATCGACGAGATCAACGCCAAGGGTGGCGTGCTGGGCAAGAAGCTTGAGCCAGTGGTCGTCGACCCGGCTTCCAA
>CAHJWV010000470.1 GCA_903643055.1 Burkholderiales bacterium
CCAAGCCGTGACGAACTGGCCGCGCGACGTCGAGAGGGTGACATCTCCACCGCAGCGCTTGGGTGCTGCTGCTGCGCGCGCGGCGTGAGACATGCGCTGGTCGATGCCGGTGCGCCGCGCAGCGCCGGCCGTCGAACGATTTGCCCGGCGGCACGCCCTGGCACCTGGGCGGGCGGTAACTCGCGCAGCGCGGCCAACCAACGCGCCGCGCTGGCCGATGTGGTCGAGTTGCACGATGCGGCGATCGCCAGCTCCGGCGACGACGCCTACTGCTTCACCGCCGATCGGCGCCTGCACCACATCCTCGACCCGCACAGCGGCCGCTCGCCGCGCGAGCTGGTCGGCGTCACGGTGATCGCTGCCGACGCCTGCACCGCCGACGCGCTGTCCACCGCCTGCATGGTGCTGGGAATTGAGCGCAGCCAGGCGCTGGTCGAAAGCCTGTCGGGCATCGAGGCGTTGTTCGTGCGCAAGGACGGCCGCATTGCCACCAGCAAGCATTGGCCGGGGCGGCGACGGTCGGTTTGAAGCACCAGGGATGTGCTGCGCTAATATTTGCGGCGCTCCCTCTATATTCCAATAATGAAAATCTTGCTTTGTTGAGAAAACCACCCAGATCGAATGACCGATCGACTGATCGGGCTTTATTTCAGCGCGACGAATCACCATTTGGCAATCACAAGATCAGCCTCCTTTCCGAATCAGGAAAAGCCAAGCGCCTATTTCCATCGCAAGGCCTGCGTTTAAGAAAATTGCGACCACACCGATATGATTGATTGGCGCAAGAGCCGCCATCCGCTCCGCCAGAAATTGCCCCATGCTTGCGAAATTTTGATCAACCTCCGTTTTTGTATCGGCAAAAAAGAAACGCGGCGATATTTCAGCGATCGGCCTATCTCTTGATTCTGAGAAATCGAGCACCGCATTTCTTCTGATATGCAAAGCCATCCCGCCGTTTTTCATCGAGGTCCATTCGACCCCGTGCACTGAAACCGGTGGCCAAAGCCTCCATCGCTGCCTGATCCGGCCCACCGCCGAACCGATCGGCCCACCCGATCCAACACATCGAGACATCACGCTTTCCCAGGTGAAAGCCGGCGCACACAAACGCCGGAAGATTTCCGGAAGGTGTTTTTCGAATGCAAACGCTAACTTGGTTGCAGGCAAATGCCAATGGCCTTGCCCAGTGGTTTTCAAACCCGATCCAAGGAGGCTTTCATGAAATACCTGTCCATCGATCCCGCACCCCGGGGTTATGAATCAACAACCGAAATCGGCCGGCTGAAAAGCCATGTGCAGGCTTTGGGCCGCTCGTTGACGAACGCGACCCGGCGCGAACGGCAGAGAATGGCCGATTGGCTGCACGACGATCTCGGGCAACATCTGGTACTCGTTCGCTTGAAACTCGCCGAGCTCTGCCGAGCCCAGCCAGATCAATCAGTCCATTTGATCGGCGAATTGACCGAGCTGATATCCAGCCTGTCCAGCAAGGCTCGCGCGGAAACCTTTCAATTGAATCAGGCGCCCGCCGATCGACCCCACCTCGACATACCCGAAACCCGTTTTTCCGAAAAGCTCGATGCCTTGAGCCTCGAAGTATCTCGCCGCACCGGCCTGATGGTTTTGACTACCGCCCCAAATGCCCCGAACGCTCCGATCGATTTGCCGATGCACCTGCAGGCGCTGGCCTGCCGCATCGTGCGCGAGCTGTGCCTGAACGTTCACAAGCATGCCGGCGCGCACCGCGTGTCGATCCACACCCGCATCGAAGGCGGCGCCTTGCAGCTCAGCGTTCGCGACGATGGCCGCGGCTTTGCCTGCGCCATCCCGCCCGTCTGGCGGGCCCGACCGGACGGCGGGTTCGGGCTGGCCCGCGCCCAGGCCGATTTGCAGGCGCTCGGTGGCCGCCTGAGCGTGAGCTGCGAACCCGGCCGAGGCAGCTGCGTCAGCTTGCTGCTGCCGCTGCGAGTGGCGAGCGGCCCACGCGCCGCGCCGCGCCGAATCGTCGCTGCACGGAGGCCGTCATGACGCTGCGTGTGGTCCTGGCCGACGACCATCAACTCGTCCGAGAGGGCTTGCGCGCGCTGCTGGCCCATGAAAGCGACCTCGACGTGATCGGCCTGGCCGAAGACGGCATGGTCGCGGTGCGCCTGGTGCGGCAGCTGCAGCCTGACGTGCTGGTCACCGACATCGCAATGCCGGGGCTGAACGGCATCGAGGCGATCCGCCGCGTGCGCGCCGATCAACCGTCCGTGCGCATCGTCTGCATGTCGATGCATGCCGACCCGCGCAGCGTGATGGCGGCCATCGATGCAGGCGCGTCGGGCTATGTGCCGAAAGATTCGTCGTGCAAGGATCTGGCGCGGGCCATCCGCGAGGTGGCGGCCGGGCAGATCCACCTGAGCCCCTCGCTGATGGGCGTGGTGGTCGACGAGATCCGCTTGCGAAAGCGCGGCCCGGCCTCGACGGCGGCGTCACTGGCGTCATCAACAGCGGTGTCGGCTGCCAGCGCGTTGCCGCGCCGCGCCGCGCTGACCTCACGCGAGCGCGAGATCGTTCAGCTCTTTGCTGAAGACTTGAGCACGCAAGACATCGCCGACCGGCTGCACCTCAGCCCGAAGACCGTGGCCACCCATCGCGAGAACGTGACGCACAAGCTGGGCGTGCGCGGCATCGCCGGGCTCACACGCTATGCCTTGAGCGAAGGGCTCAGCGCCGCCGACACGCCTTGACGTTCAGGCCCGGTGGCGGGAGGCGGGTCCCGCCAGCGAAGGTCGAACCCGCCTTCGCCGCGCCGGCCCGATCTTCAAAACAGCATTCCAGGCCGACCGCTCGCACAGCGCTGCGCAGGCCCTTACCTGTTCGGCATTCGGGCGTTGTAGTATTAGCAAGCACTTACAAATATAAAGAGGTTCGCAGTGGACG
>CAHJWV010000471.1 GCA_903643055.1 Burkholderiales bacterium
GTCATCTTGTCGATGACATTGCGAACGCCTGAGGTACCCCAGGCAGTGCGTGTTGCCAGCTGTCGCTGCGACCAGTTGTGCACAGTGCCGGTCAAGGTCACATCCGAACCTTTGACGTCTACAAAGATGGCTTCGGATTCAGCAGAGGCTCGACGGTTGAGTGCGGCCTCGATGTCCGACTTGACGAGCGTTCGAGACAACGCGGGCTTGATGGCGATCTGGTTGCTGACCCCGGTGACGCCTACGAGGTAGCGCATGGCCTTCTCGGCATCCTGCCGCTGGTATTGCCATTCGACATCGCCCGACAGCGTGAGCCAACCGCCTTCGACCAGCACCTTGACGGCATCCGTGGGCAATGAACTGGTCCAACTCAGAATGTGTTGAGCTGAACGGGCGATGTCGGCGTCTGTCCGTTTGCCGAGCCGGGAGAGCTTCACTGTCATCTCAACGGCCAGCGCCTTGTCACCGATCACGCGCTGAGCCGCCTTTTCAGCCTTCCACTTTTCGGGATAGCTGCTGACCTCGCCAGCCAGTGTCACCACGCCATCGCGAACCTCGACGCCGATCTGGGACGAATGGACCGCAGGCTCCCACTTGAGTTCTGCCATCACGTCTTGCTGAAGTTGCGAGTCTGATTTCATGAGGGTCTTTCGATTCGTTGAGGAGCGGCAAGCCTGCTGCGCTGATGCAGTGGGGTCTGTGCGGCAGCGCACCTGGATCCTCGAATGGCTGATCTCGCCGGTGTGCGTTGCGCACAGTCAAGCCACCAGCTCACGCCTACGGCGCAACACCAGCTTGGCCTCATACGAATCAGCGTCACCCGATTCAGAAAACGGTCGTAGCGAACGTGAGTGCGAAGAAAATATTGAAACGTCGGTTGCGCCTACTGTGTCAAGAGTCCTAACGCCGTTCCATCTGAAGCTGATCCCCGCGCCTCGCCTCGCGTCAAGCCACTCTTCCAGCGCCGAGCCGCAGCCGGCCTCGACCCATGCGGCCAAGCCGGCTGCGTGGCGCTCGTTGCGAACGGCGTACCGCGCAATCGCCTGTGCTGCGACCTGCCGGTTGGTCGACATCCTGGGCGTGCCCCTGGAGAAGGCTCGCTTCAAGCTTGCGCTGCCGGCGCATACGGCCAAGGCGGGTGTTCGGTCGTTCGCCGAACTCAGCGCCCATGCCGATAAGTTCTTATGCCGCATTGATGGCATCGAAGCCGATGCACCAGCTAACGACATGATCGAGCGGATGGTTGCTGCAAATGCTTACGGTTTAGGTGGGTGGCGTTGCTCGACGCCAGCGGTACCCGCCTGTTGGCGCAGATCGGCAACGCTTTTCGCGGCAAGAAGAGCCTGCTGTTTTTGCATGGGAGCCGCACATTGTCAACAGTCGCTACCCGATTCACTACCTGACCGGCGGTAAAGCTTATTTCGGCTCCGATTCGGTCGAGGCTTCGGTGCGCACCGTGGCGCGGCATGGCTACCGAGAGCAATGCGCCAATGTGGGCCGCTTGCTATCGCAAGTGAAGTTCACGGTCGATCTGGAAAATCAACTGATCGCAGCCAACGCCAATGATCACCTCGCACTGGATGTTGCGGCCAAGAAGTTGCTGCACGATAACGTGCCATTGGTGCGGGGTTGGCTCGAAGGCGTGAAAACGCGGGAAGGTGGTGATGCTTGGGCCGCGGCATCAGCCTTGATCACTGCGCCGTGAGCACGGCCTCGGTGCGGTGCTGCCGTACCGAAGGCTTGGGCCTGGCGGTGAGGGGGCTGCGGTGAGCCTTCGGGTGCGTGCCTTGCAGCAGCTCCATCATGTGGCCGGGGCTGACGCACTCCTGCTCCAGCCAGTCGCGAAAGCCGGCCTTCGTGCCAGTCCACAGATGGGCATCGGGCACGACCAGGAAATAGCTTGATCGGTCTGCACCGGCCGGTCATGGGCGATGACGAGTTCACCGCGGTCCAGCATGTCACCGACCAGCGGGGCCCAGCCGAGTGCCACGCCATGGCCCGCGACCGCCGCCTGAATCACCAGCGAATAGTCATTGAAGCTCAGCACGCCAACGCTGTCAGGATGGTCAACACCTTGGGCGCAAGACCATTCCGACCAGTTCATCCAGCGCGCCGGATCACTGCGCTGCAAGTGCAACAGCGGCAGCGAGCACAGCTCGGCGGCTTTGCCGAACGGCCGATGCCGATCCAGCAGATCGGGGCTGCACACCGGCACCACGATTTCGGGCACCAGCAATTGCGACGGCCCTTGTGCCGGCTTGCGGTCAAGATGATGTGCAGGTCGACCTCACCGCGGCGGTCGTCGATTTCGTCCTGCCAGGTCAGCACGCGCAATTGCAGCTCGGGCATCAGGCGCCGAAGCGCATGCATGCGCGGCATCAGCCACAGCTTGGCGAAACCGAAGTCGGTGGCGATCGTCAACAGGCGCTTGTCTTCCTGGGGGCGAACCTGCGCGGTGGCCTGATTCAGTGCATCCAGGCTGTCGCGCACCGTTTGGTAAAGCCGTTCCCCCTCATGGGTCAGCTTCACGCCGCGATGCAGCCGCTGGAACAACGAAACGCCCAAGTGCTCTTCCATGGCACGCACGCGCTGGCTGATCGCGGGCTGCGTGGTACCGAGTTCTTCAGCCGCCGGCGTGAAATTCAAAAGCCGCGCGGCCGATTCGAAATAAACCAGCGACTGAAGTTGCGGAAGATTTCGATAGGAGTTCAGCATGGTGTCCCAAGGTCAAGCGCAAGCGCGCCACGGGCATCGGGCGCCGGCCGCGAAAGTAACAGGCACGGCGGGGTGCCTCCAGTGAGATCTTTGGATATGGATATGCGAGAGACAGGTGACCCATGAAGGTGTGGCTTCAACGGGCCGCGGCCATTGGCTCGGAGGTCATCGCGACCAGTGCGCTAAAGCATGTTGATGGCTTCACCCGCGTCTGGCCTTCGCTGCTCGCGGTCGCGGGTTATGCGGCTGCGTTTTACTTCTTGTCGCTGTCGCTGCGGGGCATTCCGCTGGGTGTCGCGTATGCGATCTGGTCGGGCATCGGCCAGCCCTTGATCGCGCTGTCGGGCTGGGCGCTCTATCGGCAATCGCTCGATCTGCCGGCGCTGATCGGGATCGCGTTGGTCGCGGCCGGGGTGGTCGTGATCGGTGTGTTTTCGCAGTCGGTGCGGCAGTGAAGGCTCGGATGTGAAATGGGGCAGCATCGAGCTGCCCCATCAAAGGGAATCAAACGGATTCAGAAGGCCGAGCGGGAAGCGGCAGCTTCAGCGACCGGCGTTACCCATCACGGTGCGGGCGCGGTCAGCGTCGCCTTGAACGAAGCGGCCAGATTGTCGAAGCCTGCGGTTGCGAGGTTCGGCGTGTCGGCGCTCAGGTCGACGGTCTTGCCGCCGTAATTCGACAGTTCATACAACGAGAGCTTGTAGCCGGCGGTGATCTTCACCGACGAGATGCGGTGATTCCACGCGGTACCGACCCATGGGGTGCTGCTTTCACTTTGCAGGCAGAAGCCTTCGCCCTGGTAGTTCGCCTGGTCGAAGAAGCACACCACCAGCACCGGCTTGGCGGGCTTGGGCGGAATTTGCGGTGCGGAGGGTCGGGCGGGCGGTGCGGGCAGCGTTGGACGTGCCGGTGGTGCCGGGCGGGCGTGAGCGGTGGGCAGCAGGGCGGCGATCGCAAAGGCACAGGCCAGTGCGCTCAGTGCATGTCTTGATGTCTGGATCATGGATGATTCCTCGTTGATGAGCGCGGCGGGCACGCTGGGCGTGCACTGCATCAGGGTTGAATCGATTCCTTCGGGTGATCGAATGAATGCCCACCGCAAGCACGCTGCCGCACCACAGATGCTAGGGCGCGCGGGGCGGCATCGAGTGACAGAACGCTCCGTGCCTGCGAAGAGGCTCAGCTTCGATGGCGAGGTAGAGACCGAGAGTTGCTAGCTCGGTGGTGATACCGATCGGCATCGATTGCGATCAGGCAAGAACTCGGGGTTTAGCTGCGTCGTTATGACGTTAGCTTGTCGAGCATTTTGTTACGCTATCGACAGATGGATGGTGTGATGTCGACTGCCGTCAGCTGCCACGAGCTGCCATCAATAGCCGAGCCAGGCCATCAAAGGCCCATGCGTTGCCGTTCGCAATGCGCGTACTCGTCCGCGTTTCTGTGTCACTCGTCTTTTGAGTCCTCAAAGAGAATCAAAAAAAATGAGAACGGGCACCATCGCTGGTGCCCGTTGCGGGGTCGGCATCGAGTCTTGCGAGCCCGAAACTCTCTTCAGCAAGGCGGCGTCATTCGATGCACGACGCCTCGCAAGTCACTTCAGTTGATGCTCAGTGTGTAGCGGCCGGAGGTGCTGCCGGTACCGCCTGAGTAGAACTTCGGACGCACATACAAGCTGGCCGCGGTGCTGCCATTGTTGGTGACGGACACGCTGTCAACCTTGCCCTTGCCGTTTTCGCTCAGGTCCACTTGCGAGCCACGACTGTCATAAACATACAGGTCGTAGTCGGACGACGTGTTAGGCGTCAGCTTGATGGTGACGCTCTGACCTGCAGGCACGCTGACCTTGAAGTAGTCGATGTCGCTGCTGCTGGAAAAGTAGCCATTGATCGTCGAGCCGATGGTCACGGGTTGTGCGGTCGACAGGCTGCTGTTCGGCTCCACTTCATTGCCGGTCGACGGAGTAGGCGTTGGTGTTGGCGTCGGGGTAGGCGTTGGCGTTGGCGTCGTGCCGTCACCGCCAGCTGCGTCGATCGCTGCGCTGGCATCCACAATGCCGGCGCCGCAACCACTGCACGAGACCGGGAAGGGGCGTGCCGACGAAATCAGCTTGGCCTTCACTTGATCTGGCGTCAGCGACGGATTCGCCGACAGCATCAGTGCGACCACGGCAGCCACGTGCGGTGTGGCCATCGAGGTTCCCGCATAGGCGGCATACCCGTCAGCGCCTGGGCCCTTGGTGCCGGTGTTGATGGTCGACAGGATGTCATCGGCGGCAGAGCCGTCAGCCGAACCGCCGGGGGCGGCAATGGTGACCAACGAACCGAAGTTTGCATACGCGGTCGCCCGTCCGCCATCACGGCCGACGGCAGTGACGTTGATCACGCCAGCGCAATTGCCTGGCGTGGCGGTCGATGCATTGGCGCCTTCGTTGCCGGCCGCGACCACGACCACGGTGCCGCGACCGCGGGCCGAGTTGATGGCGTCTTGATAGGTGCGCGAGCAGGAGGCCGTACCGCCCAGCGACATGTTGATCACACGTGCAGGCGTCTGATTGGTCGGAACACCGGGTACCGAGCCGCCCGAAGCCCAGACGATCGCGTCAGCGATGTCAGACAGATTGCCGCCGCATTTGCCGAGCACGCGCACCGGCAGGATCTTGGCGCCGAAAGCGACACCGGAGACGCCGGAGCCGTTGTTCGTCACCGCAGCAATGGTGCCGGCCACATGGGTGCCGTGCCAGCTGCTGTTTTCGATCGGGCAACCCGAGAAACCGTTCGAACGGTCGGCGGAGGTGATCCAGTCACCGGGGTCGGACGCGTCGCTGTCCCGGCCGTCGCCGTCATTGGCGCCTGCCGCGTCAGAGACGAAGTCATAGCCCGGCAGGATGTTGGCGGCCAGGTCAGCATGGCGGGTGTAACCCGTGTCGAGCACGGCGACAACCACGCCGGTGCCGGTCGATTTTTCCCAGGCGGCAGGCAGGTTGATGCCAGCGCGGCTGTCGAAATAACCCCATTGCTGTTGATAACGGGTGTCGTTCGGAACAAACATCGCGTGCAGGCGAATGTCCGGTTCAGCGTATTCAACCGTCGGGTCGGATGCCATCAGATCGCGGGCCAACTGGCTCACTTCTTCATTCGGCAGCGCGCGTGACAGCTTCACGACATGCGCATTGGAGCGGCCGACACGAAGCAGCTTCAATTCGCCGCCCACGCGTGATGCAATCGTTTGCGCACTGCGACGGTGCGCCGCTTGGGCGGTTGTCGTCGATGCGATTGATGCCGTTGCGCCACCTGCGGTGCTGCCGGTACTTTCACGGTATTTGATGATCATCCGATCCGTCGTGGCCGACGACGTCGGTTCGAACGCGGCCGATGCTTGAAGTGAACCCAACCCGGAAGTTGCAGCTTGTGCAGCCAACGGTGCTGCCAAACCCAGCGCAATCACAAGGCCTGCAACCGCCGGCATGCCAAGGTGGCGCTTATCTTTCGATCTCATGTGTCGTCCTTTGAAGCGAACCATTAACCATTGATAGTGACGGGACCCGGCATTGCAGCATCTGTGCCAGATGCAAAGCCTGATTTTCAACAGGCTTGCAATTTCGCCGACACACCCGGCCTGCTCGACAGTTCGATGCAGAACCAGGCGCTTTTTCAATCTAAGTGGAAAGCCTCAGGTGAATGTCACGGAATGTTGCTGAGAAGATCGACGGCTCACTGAACGAACGTGCACAAGTTCCACGCGTCGCTGACGGGTGGAGCGGGATCGGCACTGAGGCCGCAGATCGATCGCGGACCGGTGGCTGGGGCCAGCTCAGAGCGCGGGAGCATAAGCAAGAAAAAGCAGGCGCGCACCACGCGGAAAAAGCCTCAATGATTTCTGTGTCAGAAAAATAGCCGTGCGTTGCAGCTCATTTGTCTGTGTCCAGAGATTGTTGAAGTGCCCCTTGTCTGCTGTATGGCTTTATGTGTCTGGACGCAAACCTGGCTGTGGGCGAGGGGCGACCGGTCATGAAAGAGGCCGTCCACCCGAAGGCGACGACCTGACGATCCTGGCCGAGGGTAATGCGCACACCTGTGTCGTTATGGGGCCCAGGCGCTGTCGATCGACCAACTGGTGTCGGCCTCGAACGAGGTCGGGACGTTCCGTGCATCGCCGCCGCGCCCATCGGCAATCCAGACTTCCGAGGCGTAGTGGCGGATGAAGCGGGCCGGGAAGTTGTAGGCCGCCAAGCGGACACCGCCTCGCTGGCCCACCGAGCTGCAGAAGGTGGCGTCCTGGCGGAAGACATCGCTGTCTTGCAGCCGATCGCGGCGAACACGCGAGTTCGCATGGCGCAGGTATTCGCCGGGGAAGTTGCGTGACTCGAAGGAGTAGCAGCTGCTGTTCGCCAACCCGCTCACGATGCGCCAGCTGGCGTCGGCTTTCACGGTCGCCGAAGTGCTGTCGTTGACTACTTCGGTCACTGCCCATGATTCGTTATGCCGCAGGAAGCGCGTGTCGAAGCCGGGTGTCGTGACGCGCAGTGAGCGCAGCTGCGTGACCGGCAAGGGCACGCTGCTGCGCCACCAGCCCGCGCTCGGTGCCCACGAAGCATCGGCGCGGAAGGCGGTGGTGTCTTGCATAGGGTTCAGCCACACCTCTGCATTCATATGGCGCAGGTAGTGCCCCGGCAGGTTCTTCGATTCGAAGGACGCGCCGCCGCCATCGTCCAGGGCCTTGCGTGCACAGAAGGTGGCATCGGCTTGGAAGAGCACACTGTTGTCGTTGGCATCGAGCCGCAGGCGAAAAGATTGATGCCTCAGAAACCGGCCCGGCTGATTGATCGACTCGAAAGAAATGCAGTTGGCATCGGCCAGACCGCTGACGACTTTCCATGAAGCGTCCTGCTTCAGCAGGCCACTGCTGTTGGCGTTGACGGCTTCGGTGACGCCCAGATCGTCGGCCTGTCGCAGATAGCGCTCGCCGATGTTCGGCGTGACGGTTCGCAACGAATACGACTGCCCGAGGTTCAGCAGCGGCAAGCCTCCGACCAGCGCGATATTGGCCGCGCGCACGGCAGCGGTATCCATCTTGTGCACTTGGCGGTCATAGGTCAGGAAGCCATTCAATTCGTCTTCGACATCGGTGATCTCGGTGTACACGGCTGCGCTCAAACCCTTGGTGCTGGCCAGTTCGCGCAAGGCCTGCACTTGCCGCACATAGACATCGGTCAGCGTGGCCGCATCCGGGTACAGCACATAGCAGCAGGTCGAGGCCGGGTTCCAGAGATGGCCTTCGGTGCGCAGGCTGTTGCCGCCAAATTCGCCGAGCACGGCCGGGCGTTGAGCCTGATACGCCGGCGCCGACGGGCCGGGGTAGTCATGCGCGTCGATCAGATCGCCGACGCCAGCGTCGCCGGGGGCGAAGTTGATGCCGGAATGGGTGTTGATCAAACGGTTCGGGTCCCCGCTTTTGAAGAGACGGGCCATGCGGGCCATGTCGAAGTCACCCCAGCTCTCATTGAAGATGACCCAGCTGACGACCGAAGGCGATGAGCGGTGCTCATCGACAATCTCGCGGTCTTCCGCTTCGATGCGCGCACGCACAGAAGCGTTCGACTCGGCATCCCAGGCGTGCGGCATGTCTTGCCAGACCAGCAGGCCCAGCCTGTCGGCCCAATAGAACCAGCGTTGCGGCTCGACCTTGATGTGCTTGCGGACCATGTTGAAGCCCAAGTCTTTCG
>CAHJWV010000472.1 GCA_903643055.1 Burkholderiales bacterium
CCTGATCGAGGGCCACGCGCACCGGCAGGCGCTGCACCACCTTGATCCAGTTGCCGGTCGCGTTCTGCGCCGGCAGCAGCGCGAACGCCGAGCCGGTGCCAGCCCCCAGGCCTTCGACCTTGCCGTGGTATTCGACCTTCTTGCCGTACATGTCGGCCACCAGCGTCACCGGCTGGCCGATGCGCAGATTGCGCAGCTGGCTTTCCTTGAAGTTGGCATCGACCCAGACCTGGTTCAGCGCGATCACCGACATCAGCGGCGCACCGGCCGGCACGCGCTGACCCAGCTGCACGCTGCGCTTGGCGATGTAGCCATCGACGGGCGCCAGCAGATCGGCGCGCTTGACTGCGAGGTAAGCCTCGCGAACACGGGCCGACGCGCGCATCACATTCGGGTGCTGCTCGACCGAGGTGTTGTCGGTCAGTGCCTGATTCGAGGCCAGTTGCTCACGTGCGGCCTGCACGGCCGATTGCGCTGCCACCAGCGCGCTCTTGGCCGCAGCCACTTGCGAATTCGCGTGGTTGAACTCCTCTTTGCCGACCGCACCGCTGGCCAGCAGCGGCGAGCGGCGCGAGACGTCGTCTTGAGCACGCGTGAGCTCCGACTGCGCGCGGGCTTGATCGGCTTCGCGCAGCGCGATCTGCGCCTTCAGCGCTGAGTTGTTGGCATACAGCGTGCGCACCTCACGCACCGTTTGCGCAAGCTGCGCCTCGGCCTGGTCGAGCGCGACCTGCGCGTCGGCCGGGTCGAGCTTGACCAGCAACTGGCCGGCGTTGACGAAGTCGGTGTCGTCGGCGTTGATCGACAACACCGTGCCGCCGACCTGCGGCGTCAGTTGCACGACGTTGCCTTGCACATAGGCGTTGTCGGTCGATTCGAAATGGTTCAGCACCAGTGCGTAGTAAGCACCATAGGCAATGCCGACGAGGACGACAGCCACGGCCACAGCGGTCAGCGCTTTCTTGCGCTTGGGGTTGGTGGAGGTCGGATTGGCTTGAGGAGCGTTCATGAAGGTTCTCCGGGAGATTCGGTTGATTCGCGTCGATGCGCGGTGACAAGGCGGTGGGCGCGGCAGGCGGAGGGCTTGCGCAATAACTTCAAGGTCGGGCGGCGCCAATCGGCACGCCAGCGGTGCGCGTCGAAGTCTGGTTAGACATCTGGGTCGACGCCTGCGCAGCAGGGTCAGCCACGTAACCACCGCCCAGCGATCGGATCAGCGCAAGCTGTGTGTCCAGCGCGCGGGCTTTCAGGTCAGTGGCCAGGCGCCGCTGCGCCAGCACGCCAGCTTCGGCGTTCAGCACCGTGACGTAGGTGCCCAGCCCGGCCTTGTAACGCTGCACCGCGAGGTCATAGGCCGATTCGGCCGAGGCCTGCGCCTGGGTCTGTTCATGCTGCTGGCGATCGATGGATTGCAGCGACGAGATCTGGTCGGCCACATCGCGCACTGCATCGAGCACCGCGCCGTTGTAGGTTTCGACGGCCAGATCGAGTTCGGCCGACTTGCCACGCAGGTTGGCGCGCAGCCGGCCTGAATCAAAGATCGGCAAGCGCACTGCCGGGCCGATGCCCCACTGGCTGCTGCCCGACTTCAGCAGCTCGTCCAGCCCGATGCTCGACAGGCCGGCAAAGGCGGTCAGGCTGACATTGGGATAGAACTGCGCGCGTGCAGCACGCACGTCTTGCGTCGCGGCTTCAACGCGCCAGCGCGCCGCGTTGATGTCGGCCCGGCGGCCGAGCAGATCGACCGGGACGGCGGCCGGTATCGGCACCGCCCGAACCACCGCGAGTTGTGGACTCAGTGCATCGAGGGCGTTCGGCGCCTGCGCAGTCAGCGCGGCGAGCGAATGGCGGGCCAAGGTGATCTGCTCGTCGAGCGCCTCGATCTGCTGACGGACTTCAGGCAAAGCGCCCTCGCCTTGCCGCAGCTCGACCTTGGTATCGAGGCCAGCGTCCACACGCTGGCGGATCAACGCGAGGATTTCATCGCGCTGCGCGAGCGTGCGGGTCGCGACCGCGCGCTGCTCAATCAAGCGCGCCAATTGCACATAAGCCCGCGACACATTGCTGGCCAACAGCACCCGTGCGGCCTGAACATCGGCATGGCTGGCACGCTCGCCACCCAGCGCGGTCTCGAGCGCGGCGCGATTGCGGCCGAAAAAGTCGAACTCCCACGAGGCATTGGCCTGCGCACTGGCCAGCGTGCGGACCGAGCCACCGAGTGGCGGCGGCACGGTGCCGTTCTCGGAGAAACGCTGGCGCAACGCGTCAAGCGCACCGGTCACCTGCAGGCCGTCGGCCGAACGGGTGCTGTCGATGTTGGCCTGCGCGCGGGCCAGGCGCGCCTGCGCCGCCTTCAGGTTCGGGCTGCCTTCCAGCGCCTTCACGACCAGCGCGTTCAGCTCGCTGTCACCAAAGCTTTGCCACCAATCGGTGGCCAGCGGCGACACCGCCGCACCGGCCGCGCCTTCGTTCAGGCCCACCGAGGCCGGCGCAATCGGCTTTGCGCTCGATTCGATGCCAGCCGAACTGGCGCAGCCGGCCAGCGTCAGCACCACCGCCGAGGCCAGGGCCACCAGCAGCGCCGTCAGCAACGGCAAGGACTTCGAGCGCAATGGGTTACAGGTGGTCAAGGTCGCTTGCATGACATTCACTTCTTTGGAAAATTGTTCCGGCTGTATTTGCTTAGGCATTTATTTATCGGCGAAAGACCTGCGTTTTCAACCGCCTCTCTTACTTCTCACCGCCACTGTTCAACAGGTTCTCGCCATTCACCAGCATGCGCCGTAAATAACCCAGCAAGGCCTGCCATTCGGTCTTGGAAAAACCGGCCAGGTGAGCGTTCATCACATCCACCAAGGCAGCCGGTATCTTGGCTGCAGCCTCTTCGCCAGCAGCGGTCAATTCGACATTGACGACACGTCGGTCTTCGGTCGAACGCACCCGCTTGCACAAGCCCTTGGCTTCCAATCTGTCCAGCAAACGCGTGGTAGCGCCCGGATCGATCTGCATTTCACGCGCCAATTCGGCCACCGTTGCACCGGACATCTTCTTCAACCGAAATAGAGGCTCCCACTGCACGCTGGTCAGCCCGTGAGGCTCCATGCGCTTGCCCGTCGCCTGATTTATCGAACGCTGAATTCGCAGCACCAGATAGCCAATGCTTTCGTCGGCTGAATATTGATGAGCCCGATAAAAATCAACAGGCGGAGGGGGACGGGTCATGACGTTCAATCACCAGGGAAAGCAGTGTGATGGAAAATATAAATGCCTAGACAATTAATGTCAAGGCTTCTAATTTCGAGCTTGTTGTCTCGGTCCGGGCTGAACCTGCGAAAGCTCGCGGCTGCCCTACACTGAGCCGATGTCGACCCCTTCTTCTGCGGCCTCCACGGCCATCGCTGACTCCACCACGCCGGCCGCCACCCGCAACGTGCGCTCGCTCAGCGGGCTCGCGCCTTTCCTGCGGCCCTACCGCGGCCGCATCGCATTGGCCGCGTTCTTTCTCGTGATGGCAGCGATCAGCACGCTGGTGTTTCCCACGGCGCTGAAATCGCTGATCGACCAGGGCCTGGTCTCGGCCGATCCGGGCGAGCGCATGCTGGCCTTGCGCGAACACTTCTTTGCGTTGTTCGCCGTCGGCGCGGCGCTCGGTGTGTTTTCTGCTGCCCGCTTCTACATGGTGACCTGGCTCGGCGAGCGTGTGACCGCCGATCTGCGCAATGCGGTCTATGCGCACGTGGTCAGGCAGAGCCCGGAGTTCTTCGAGACCACGCAGACCGGCGAGGTGCTGTCACGGCTGACGACCGACACGACGCTTGTGCAGACGGTGGTCGGCTCCAGCCTGAGCATGGGCCTGCGCAACTCGGTGATGGGCGTGGGCGCAATGCTGATGCTGATCATCACCAACCCCTATGTGATGACACAGGTACTGGGCATTCTGGTGCTGGTGGTGCTGCCCTCGCTGTATTTCGGACGCCGCGTACGCAAGCTGTCACGCGCCAGCCAGGATCGCGTGGCCGACTCCAGCGCGATCGCTGCCGAGGTGCTCAACGCCGTCCCGGTGGTTCAGAGCTATACGCAGGAATTGCGTGAAGCCAAGCGTTTCAACGATTCGACCGAGAACGCTTTTCTGACCGCGATTCGCCGCACCCGCCTGCGCTCGGGCATGGTGGCCTTCATCATCACCGCGACTTTCGGCGCTTTGCTGTGGGGCCTGTACCAAGGCACGCAGGCGGTGATCGCTGGGCAGATCAGCGCCGGCCACCTGGGGCAGACGGTGGTGTATGTCGTGATCCTGGTCAGCTCGGTGGCGGTGCTGGCCGAGGTGTACGGCGATCTGCTGCGCGCGGCCGGCGCGACCGAGCGCCTGATGGAGCTTCTCGCCACGCGCTCGCCGATCG
Source organism: Burkholderiales bacterium (assembly GCA_903643055.1). The sequence goes on from CAHJWV010000472.1 coordinate 4,401, forward strand.
CATCGCCCGTGCAAGCGCAACCCTTGCCGGCCACCCGCGGCGGATCGTCGGTCAGCTTCGACAAGGTCAGCTTCCGTTATCCGTCGCGGCCTTTGCAGCTGTCGCTGGCCGATTTCAGCTTGCAGATTCAGCCCGGCGAGACCGTGGCGCTGGTCGGCCCAAGCGGTGCCGGCAAGAGCACGGTGCTTCAGCTGCTTCTGCGTTTTTATGACGTCGCTTCGGGCGAAGTGCGTGTCGACGGCGTGTCGGTCAGCGCCACGTCGCTCGAAGCGCTGCGCGGGCGCATCGGCATCGTTCCGCAAGACAGCGTGATCTTCTCGGCCAACGCGCTGGAGAATATCCGCTACGGCAAGCCCGAGGCCAGCGACGACGAAGTGATCGCCGCAGCACGAGCCGCCTTTGCCGATGATTTCATTCGCGCGTTGCCGCAGGGTTATGACACCTTCCTCGGCGAACGCGGCGTTCGCCTGTCAGGCGGGCAACGCCAGCGCATCAGCATCGCTCGCGCGATGCTGAAGAACCCGCCGCTGCTGCTGCTCGATGAAGCGACCAGCGCACTGGACGCTGAGAGCGAGCGCATGGTGCAAGCCGCGCTCGAGTCGGCGATGAAAGACCGCACGACGCTTGTCATCGCCCACCGATTGGCCACCGTGCAGCGCGCCGACCGCATCGTCGTGCTGGAACACGGCCGCATCGTCGAGACCGGTACCCATGCGTCGCTGGTGGCCGCAGGTGGCCTGTATTCCCGCTTGGCTGCATTGCAGTTTGACTCGTAGTCGCTGCCTCTGGCTCAGTGGGCGCGCGCGCTGGCAGGGAACGAAGCAACAAACGGACACTCAAAATTTCGCGCCGCTGTAGGCCACAACCCACATCGCGCGTTAGGCCTGTCTGACAGACATCGTAACGATGGGCCACGACACTTCGGTGCGAGGCGCTCACGGTCCGCCTTTTCCCGTTTGACCATTGATTGAAGGAGAACACCCCATGAACAAGAATTTCGCTGCCCGTTCCGCCGTGATCGCGTTAGCTGCATCGGCCGTGTTGCTGGCCGGTTGTGAAAGCATGAGCGAACGCCAGCAAGGCACTGCCAAGGGCGCCGGCATTGGTGCCGTTGCAGGTGCGGTGATCAGTGCAGCCACAGGCGGCAAGGCCGGTACCGGCGCGGTGGTCGGTGGCGCGGTCGGCGCCGTGGCCGGCAACATCTGGTCGAAGCGCCAGGAAGACCGGCGTGCCCAGATGGAGCAAGCCACCAAGGGCACCGGCGTAGAGGTCACGCGCACGGCTGACAACCAGTTGAAGCTCAATGTGCCCAATGACGTGTCGTTCTCGACCGGAAGCGCGGCCATCAAGCCTGAATTGCGCGCCGTGCTGGACCCATTCGCAGAAAGCCTGCGCAATGACCCCAATGCCCGCCTGAGCATCATCGGCCACACCGACAGCACCGGCTCCGATGCGGTCAACAACCCGCTGTCGCTGGAACGCGCTCACAGCGTGCGTGACTACCTGACCGCCCATGGCGTATCAAGCGCACGCATCGACACCGCAGGCCGCGGCGATCGTGAACCGGTGGCAGATAACACCTCTGACTCCGGCCGCGCAAAAAACCGTCGCGTGGAGTTGTTCTTACGCGAACCCGGCCAAGCCGGCTGAGCGTGCAATCCAGTGGTTGGCAAGGGCACTTCGGTGCCCTTTTTTGCGCTCATTGCGGCAAGAAATCAGGGCGAAAAGAGTTGTCCGGGGTGCATCGAAAATGGCGGATGCATGGAGCGATAATTCCGGGCTCCTTCGGAGCCGAATCGTGACCCGCCCCATCCGTTCCCAATACGAAGATTTCATGCGCCATGTCAATGAACATGGCGTCGCCAAGGGCGACCGCACGGGTATCGGCACCCGCAGCGTCTTTGGCCATCAGATGAGATTCGATCTGAACGAAGGCTTTCCGCTGGTCACGACCAAGAAGGTCCATCTGAAGTCCATCATCCTGGAGCTGCTGTGGTTCCTGCGCGGTGACGGCAACGCGACCTGGCTGCAAGAGCGCGGTGTGTCGATCTGGGATGAATGGGCACGCGCAGACGGCGACCTCGGCCCGGTCTACGGCGTTCAATGGCGCAACTGGCCAACGCCCGATGGCGGCCACATCGACCAGATCGCCGAGGTCATTCAAACGCTGAAGACCAACCCCGACTCACGCCGGATCATCGTCAGCGCCTGGAACGTTGCCGATCTGCCGAAGATGGCCTTGATGCCTTGTCATGCGTTCTTCCAGTTTTACGTCGCATCGCCAACTGAACCGGGCGGCCGCGGCCAGCTCAGCT
>CAHJWV010000473.1 GCA_903643055.1 Burkholderiales bacterium
AGCTAGTGACTGGAGTTCAGACGTGTGCTCTTCCGATCTTAGTTGGGTCCGCCGCCGCCTTCGGGCGTGACCCAGACGATGTTCTGCGTTGGATCTTTGATGTCGCAAGTCTTGCAGTGCACACAGTTCTGCGCGTTGATCTGCAGCCGGTCGCTGTTGTCTTCGTTCTTGACGAACTCATAGACGCCGGCCGGGCAGTAGCGGGCTTCGGGGCCGGCGTATTTGGCGAGGTTGATCTTCACCGGCACGCTGTTGTCCTTCAGCGTCAGGTGGGCCGGTTGCTGCTCTTCATGGTTGGTGTTGCTGATGAAGACACTGGACAGCCGGTCGAAGGTGATCTTGCCGTCGGGCTTCGGGTAGATGATTTGCGGGCAGTCGGCTGCCGGCTTCAGGTAAGTGTGATCGGGCTTGTCGCGGTGCAGTGACCAGGGCGGCGTCTTCACGCCCAGGCGCGGCAGCAGCCAGTGCTCGATGCCGACCATCAACCCGCCAACCAGGTTGCCGTACTTGAACCACGACTTGAAGTTCTTCGACGCTTCGAGTTCTTCGCGCAGCCAGCTCTTGTCGAAAGCCTGCGGATAAGCAGCGAGCTCATCGTGCTGGCGCCCCGCGGCCACGGCGGCAAAGGCCGCCTCCGCCGCCAGCATGCCGCTCTTGATCGCCGCATGGCTGCCCTTGATGCGTGCGCCGTTCAGGTAACCCGCGTCGCAGCCGATCAACGCGCCACCCGGGAACACTGCTTTCGGCAGGCTCATCAAGCCGCCGGTCGTGATCGCGCGTGCGCCATAGCTGATGCGCTTGCCGCCTTCGAGGAAAGCCTTGATGCGCGGGTGCGTCTTCCAGCGCTGCATCTCGTCGAACGGGCTCAGCCACGGGTTGCTGTAGTTCAGCCCGGTGACGAGGCCGAGCGTGACCTGGTTGCTTTCGAGGTGATAAAGAAAGCCGCCGCCATAGGTGTCGTCTTTCATCGGCCAGCCGGCGGTATGAACGACGAGGCCGGGCTGGTGCTTGCTGGGGTCGATCTCCCAGAGTTCCTTGACGCCGATCGCATAAGCCTGCGGGTCCTTGCCTTCATCAAGGTGGTACTTGGCGATCAGCTGGCGGCCGAGGTGGCCGCGCGAGCCTTCGGCAAACACGGTGTACTTGCCATGCAGCGCCATGCCGAGCTGGAAGTGGTCGCTGGGCTGGCCGTCTTTGCCGATGCCGAGGTTGCCGGTGGCCACGCCCTTGACGCTGCCGTCTTCGTTGTAAAGCACTTCGGCCGCTGCAAAGCCGGGGAAGATCTCGACGCCCAGCGCCTCGGCCTGCTGGCCCAGCCAGCGCACCACGTTGCCCAGGCTGATGACGTAGTTGCCATCGTTGTGGAAGTTGTTCGGGATCAGCAGCTTGGGCGTGTCAAACGCGCCATCGCGCGTGAGCCACAGCAGCTGATCACCGGTCACGGGCTGGTTCAGCGGCGCGCCTTTTTCCTTCCAGTCGGGGATCAGCTCGCTCAGCGCCTTCGGGTCCATCACCGCACCGCTCAGGATGTGCGCGCCAGGCTCGGAACCTTTCTCGAGCACGACCACCGACACCTCGTGCCCCTGCGCTGCCGAAAGCTGCTTCAGGCGGATCGCCGTGGCCAAGCCCGCCGGGCCGCCGCCGACCACCACCACGTCGTATTCCATGGCTTCACGCGGACCGTATTGAGCAAGGATTTCGGCGGATGTCATGGAGTCTCCTTCAATGGGCAGGGCAGGATTCTAATGGGATGCTTTTCATAAACGAACGATCGTTCGTTTCTGTGGGCCTGCCCGCTCAGGGGCTGTGTCGCCGAAGGCGTGCGCACGCGTGCTATCTTCATCGGCAACATCGAATTCCAAGGAGATGAACCCATGAGCTACAGCATCGATCTGGCCGGCCGCGTGGCATTGGTGACGGGTGCGTCGAGTGGTCTCGGCACGCAGTTCGCAAAGACATTGGCGAGCGCCGGAGCGGCCGTGGTTCTGACCGGCCGGCGCGTCGAGCGCTTGAAGGCGTTGCGCGCAGAGATCGAGGCATCGGGTGGCGATGCCCATGTGGTGGCACTTGACGTGACCGACCACGACAGCATCAAGGCCGCCGTTGCCCATGCCGAGACCGAGATGGGCAGCATCGACATCCTGGTCAACAACTCCGGCGTTAGCACGACGCAGAAGCTGACCGAAGTGACGCCGGAAGATTTCGACTACGTCTTCGACACCAACACCAAAGGCGCGTTCTTCGTGGCCCAGGAAGTTGGAAAGCGCATGCTGGCGCGGGCCAAGGGCGCGGCGCCCGGCACCTTCACTGGCGGGCGCATCGTGAACATCGCATCGGCCGCCGGGCTGAAGGCGTTCGGCCAACTCGGCGTGTATGGCATGAGCAAGGCGGCGGTGGTGCACATGACGCGAGCGATGGCGCTGGAGTGGGGCCGCTACGGCATCAACGTGAATGCCATCTGCCCCGGCTACATCGACACCGAGATCAACCACCATGTGTGGCAGACGGAGCATGGACAGAAGCTCATTGCCAGCACGCCTCGCAAGCGCATCGGCCAGCCCAAAGACCTGGATGCCGTGTTGATGCTGCTGTGCTCGAATGAAAGCCATTTCGTCAATGGCGCGGTGATCGAAGCCGATGACGGGTTTGCGCTTTGATGCGCAGCGCGCCAAAGGGTCGGTCCGACGGGTCTCAACCGATGAATGGATGCGGGATGAAGGGAATCAGCGCTCATGCGTGACCTGTCGCTGCTGGAGGCTCGCGTGCTGGGCGTGCTCATCGAGAAGGCGCATACCGTGCCGGACAGCTACCCGCTGTCGCTCAATTCTCTGGTGGCCGGCTGCAACCAGAAGACGGCGCGAGACCCGGTGATGAACGCCACCGAAGCCGAGGTGCAAAGCGCGGCCGATGCGTTGAAGTCGCTGCACCTGTCGTTCGAATCGAGCGGCTCGCGGGTGGCACGCTACGAACACAACATGGGCCGAGCGCTCGGCCTGCCATCGCAATCGGTCGCGCTGCTGGCCGTGCTGATGCTGCGCGGGCCGCAGACCACGTCCGAGCTGCGAACCAACAGCGAACGGCTGCACCGCTTTGCCGATCTCTCATCGGTCGAAGGCTTTCTCGAAGAACTGGCCGATCGGCCGACCGAGAAAGGCGGGCCGATGGTCGTCAAGCTGCCGCGCGCGCCCGGTGCCCGCGAAGCCCGTTGGGCGCAGCTGCTATGCGGTGCGGTCGATGTCAGCGCCATGCCGGTGGCGCCGCATTCGGACGACTTCGTTGCGACCAGCGAACTTGCGGCGCTGAAGGCCCGGCAGTTGGCGATGCAGCACGAGATCGACGAGCTGCGTCGCCTGGTCGATGGGCTGTACCGAGAACTCGGCGTCAGCCGTGACGCGGCTGCGCCATCGCCGGCCGGCGAGCCCACGGCGGCGCCCGGTCAGACGCTCAGCAGCTTGTAGACCAGATCGGTGGTGCTGGCCGCCGCGTACTTGCGCATCAGGCGGGCGCGGTAGACGTCGACCGTGCGCGGGCTGATGCCCAGCCGCTTGCCGATCAACTTGCTGGTCAGCCCTTCGATCAGCAAGGCCGCGATTTCGCGTTCACGCGCGGTCAGCTCCACCTTCAGGCTGCGCCGCGAAGACAAATCCTCGAAGCTCCAGATGCCTTCGGCGTGCGGCTCGCTGGGGTTCAGCGCCCGGCCCGACACATGGCACCAGAACAGCTCGCCTGCCTGCGGCCCGCCGGCGCGCCGCATCACCCGCTCGTCGGCGTACCAACCGCCGGCATCGAGGCGCGCGACAATGCGCTCGCCGGTGCGCTCGAACTCGTCATGCGTCGGGTAAAGCATCTCGAACGATTGCCCGATCACCTGCTCGCGCTGCGCACCGAACATCAGCAGCATTTGCCGATTGCAGTCCACCATCAGCCGATGGCGCGACAGCACCAGGCCCAACGGGGCGAGGTCGAAGGCAGTGCGGTAGTCTGCCGATACTGGCTGGATCATGGTCATGGGTGATACGGTCGCCTGAAGAGGTAGACGATCGACCTGAAAATGAAAGATGCGTTGTAGACTGGCTTGGCTGCCGGATTTCCAACTGCGCCATGCAGTGCAGCCTGGCCCGCTCAACCCGCGTGACATTTCGTTCCACTGACGGAGCAGCCCGCCTCGGTCGCTTGACGAAGATCGGCGACGCCCCTGTTCATTCAAACGAAATTGCACCTTCGGAGTAGCCCGCATGCTCACGATGATCCATTCCAACTCGGCCAGCGTTGACGGGGGCGTGTTTCGGGTCGACCGCAAGTTTCACATCGGAATGCTGTGCTACGCCGAGTCTATTCGCACGCCGTTGGCAACGGTCCACCCGCAGACGGCAGGGCCACACGCGATGGACATGGTTGAGCTTCGTTGTGACGAGTTGCCTTATCAGGTGTTGACGATCAAGACCGATAAGAACCAGCAACCCTTGCCTGATCAGACGCCCTTGCTGGAGAAGCAAATCGCAAGCAGCGCGTCGGTCTATGGCACAGACATGGGCGGTGCCGTTTTGGCTCGTTTGCATGGCGTGCCTTATATCCATGTCGATGAATATGATCTTCAGACGCAGATCATCGTGTCACGCCTGCGCGTCTCATCGATTTTTCGCAAAGCCGCGCGCTCGGCCAGGGTGACATGGCGGCATGCCACGAGAACGCTGGTCGACGTAAAGCTTGCTGCTGGCGTGCACTGCAATGGCTATCCGGTCTATGACGAACTGTGTCGGTTCAATGCCAATTGCCTGCTCTACCTCGATTCACGGATGTCGGCCGACATCGTGATACCGCACCGTGTACTTGAAACTCGCTTGTTGGATCGAATCCGCGGCCGTCGGGTGCGCCTGCTTTATTCGGGCCGCTATGAACATTTGAAAGGCGCGATCGACGTCGTCAAGGTGGCCGTGGAGGCAATTTCACGGGGGTTGGACATCGAACTGCACTGCTACGGCTCAGGCAGTCTTGGCGAGCAGATGAAGCGACTGGCTAACGAATCAGGTGAGGGGCGGATTTACATTCATGACGCAGTGACGTATCCCGAACTGATCGGGCTGGCGCGCGACTTCGATGTTTTTGTCTGCTGTCACATCCAGGGCGATCCTTCATGCAGCTACCTGGAGTCGTTCGGCTCCGGCCTGCCGATCGTTGGATATGGCATCGCATGTGGCGGTGCCTGAGTGAGCAATCCGGCGCCGGATTTTGGTCTGCATCGAAACAACCCAAACTTGTTGTCGATGATCTTCAAAGGCTGCTGGCTGAAGAGGGGTTGCTCGATGCCATGTCTTGGAAGGCGCGCGAGTTCGCGTTGACGCACACCTTCGAGCGTGAATTCGACTTACGCATCGATGCGTTGAATAAAGTCTTGGAAGATCTCTCTGCGGCGGCTGCCTGAGCTGCCTGCTGGATGCACCTTAGGCGAATTTACGTAAGCGTTTTGGCGTGCGGTGCGTAGTAGGCTGCAACAGGCAGATCGGTGTTGTTTGCCGACCCTGTGCGGTCATCAAGTATCTGAAAAGAAGCTGGAGAAATACGAATGAACAAGGTGTATGCCAGTGCGGCAGACGCGCTGAAAGGCATCGTCAAGGATGGCCAGTTGCTGGCCGTTGGCGGGTTCGGCCTTTGCGGGATTCCCGAGGCGCTGATCGGTGCGCTGCGCGACAGCGCGGTGACGAACCTGACGGTGATTTCCAACAACGCGGGCGTTGACGGCTTCGGCCTCGGCCAGTTGCTGGAGACGCGGCAGATCAAGAAGATGATTTCGAGCTATGTCGGCGAAAACAAGGAGTTCGAGCGCCAGTACCTGGCTGGCGAACTCGAACTCGAATTCACGCCGCAGGGCACGCTGGCCGAGAAGCTGCGCGCCGGTGGCGCCGGCATTCCGGCCTTCTTCACCAAGACGGGTGTGGGCACGCTGGTGGCCGAAGGCAAAGAGACGCGCGAGTTCGATGGCGAGGTTTATGTGATGGAGCGGGCGCTGTTGCCCGAGGTCAGCCTGGGCAAGGCGTACAAGGCCGACAAGAGCGGCAACCTGATCTTTCGCCGCACCGCGCGCAACTTCAACCCTGCGGTCGCGATGGCCGGCAAGATCACCGTGGTGGAAGTCGAGGAGATCGTTGAGATCGGCGCCTTCGACCCCGACGCGGTTCACCTGCCCGGCATCTATGTGCACCGCATCGTGCTGAACGCGGCGCCCGAGAAACGAATCGAAAAACGAACGATCACCGAGAAAGCAGGAGCTTGATCATGGCCTGGACCCACGACCAAATGGCCGTCAAGGCCGCCGCCGAATTGCAAGACGGCTTTTATGTGAACTTGGGCATCGGCTTGCCGACGCTGGTGGCTAACTTCGTTCCTGCGGGCATCGAAGTGTGGCTGCAAAGCGAGAACGGCATGCTGGGCATCGGCCCGTTCCCGACCGAGGATCAGGTGGATGCCGACCTGATCAACGCTGGCAAGCAAACCGTCACCACCATCCCCGGCTCATCGATCTTCGGCTCGCACGACAGCTTCGCGATGATCCGTGGCGGCAAGATCAACCTGAGCATCCTGGGCGCGATGCAGGTCAGCGCAAACGGCGATCTCGCGAACTGGATGATCCCCGGCAAGATGGTCAAGGGCATGGGCGGCGCGATGGACCTGGTGGCCGGCGTCGGGCGGGTGCTGGTGCTGATGGAGCACGTTGCAAAGAAAAAAGACGGCACGCAAGACCTGAAGATCATCCCGCAATGCACCTTGCCACTGACTGGCGTGGGCGTCGTGAACCGCATCATCACCGACCTCGCGGTGCTGGACGTAACGCCGCAAGGCTTGAAGATCGTCGAGATCGCACCGGGCGTGACGCGCGACGAGCTGCAATCGAAAACGGGTGTGCCGCTGCTTTGATTCATGCGCTCAGCCAATGCGCTGTAGGCATGGCTTCTGTGCGCTTCTGTGCGCTTCAGCGCTAGCTCGTTCAGCGCTGGCTCAAGCCGATCGTGGCGCTGCGGTGTCGCTGCGCCATGATCGATGAACGGCGCTTGCGCGCCGAGCCCGCGCCAGCTCAGCTTTGCAGGTTCTCAATCTCGGCGATGAACGGGCTCGGCTTGTTTTGGGGTGACAGCAAGGTCAAGGCCTCGCGGGCGCGCGTCATTGCCACATAGAAGAGCGCGCGCTCGTCGCTCACGGTGTCATCGAGTTGTGCCGGGAACAGGCCTGCTTCGAGATAAGGAATCACGACGTGGCCGAATTCCAGCCCCTTGACTGACGGCACGCTGGCCAGGGTCATGAAGGCACTGGATTGCCTGCGCATCGTCTGCTGTTTCAGCTCGGCCGCGTTCAGGCTCAGGAAGAAGGCCTCGGGCGAGCGGAACGCATGGGCGGCTTGCCGCAGGCCTTCGAAGTGGGCCACGGCGTCTTCATGCCGCTGCTGCTCGACCCACACTTCGCGCGCCCAGCGGCGGATGTCCAGCGCAGCCAGAAAGTCGGAGAAGGTCGATGGCTGCGGTGGTGCCTGCAAAATTTCAAGCGCGCGTTTGAGTCGTGGAATGGTCGATGGCGAGGCGTTCTTCAGTACCTGATGTTCGAAGAACGAGGCGAGCGCCGAAGGCTCGCCGCTGACATGCCGCATCGCTTCCTTCAGGCGGCTGGCCGGCGATTCGTCGGCGTCGTCGGCAAAGTCGAGGGTCACGCCGCAAAAGAACACCACCTCCTGCACGATCAGCTTGCGGGTGTCCGGGTTATGGATCGCATCGAAATTGTGTTGGGCGATCGCCATCAGCCCGCGCACCAGCAGCACTTCGGGCCGCACCAGATAGCTGTCAAAGCCGGTCGTGACGTAAGGAATCTCAGCATCGAGCAAGGCGTTTTCGATCGGCACCGATTGCGCTGCATGGCGCAGCAGCACGGCGAAATCGCTCATCTTGCGTTTGCCGGCGCGCCACTGCGCGGCCAGCTGCGTGACCTGTTGATGGCAGGTGTTGCCGTGCCCGGCGCCGTATTTCAAATGGACCCGGGTACTGCTCAGGCCGGCCACCGATTGATAGGGCTTGTTGGCGAAGCGGCCTGCAGCCTGCGCGATGTCGCTACCGAAGCGATGGGTGCGCGTAAGCGGCAGCGAATGCACTCGCCGGGTCGTCTCCAGCGGCAGCGCCTGCTCCATGAAGAATCGCTCAGCGCCGTCGGCGGCGTGAATCACCTGGTCTGCATCACCGACGCCGCAGAAGTACACCGAGCGCGGGCGCAGCAAGGCGCAGAGCACGGTGAACATCGCGCGGTTCAGGTCGTGCATCTCATCGACCATCACCGCCGAGGTCTGATGAGGCCAGCCGGGCAGATCGTCGATCGACACGCCGCCGTCCAGATCGCTGATCAGCCGGGCGAGGTCATAGGTGGCGTCGCCGATGCCGCGAAAGCGCGGCCTGTCGGCGCCCGGCGGGCGGCGGATCGCCTCATAGGCCAACTGCAGCCGCAGCAAGGTGTAGTCGGCGTTCAGGTCGATTGCCAGGTCGGGGTCGAGACGCCGCTCATCCATCAGGGCACGATCGAGCGCCAGCATGCCTTTGATGCGCGAGGCCTGCTTCAGAAACCGTTCGACGAAGCTGCTGTCGGCATGCGATTCATGCGGCAGGTGCAGGTGGTCGTCCCAGCGCTGCTCCTGTGCCTCGCGCAGCGCTTCCACCGCCTGCCAGACATAAGGCGCAAGCGCTTCGGGCGCAGACGCTACCGGCACCGCTTCGCCGGGTTGGTCGCCATCGAACTTTTTCAACAGGCGGCGTGAGAAGCCTTCGAAGGTGTCGATCCACAGGCCGTCACAGGCGGCGCTCGACAGGCCGATCTTTGTCAGCGCCGACCGCAGCGCGCGCCGTGCCGGCTCGGTGTAGGTGAGTGAAATGATGCGCGAGGGCGCAATGCCGCGACGCAGGCCCTCGGCAATGCGAAAGGCCAGCGTCGTGGTCTTGGCGGCACCGGCATTGGCCGCAACGATGATCGTGGAATCGTCAGAGTTCTGGATCGCCAGCTGTTCGCTCGAGGGCTCCATGCCGTCAGCGCTTGGCGGCCATGGCGGTGGCAGCTTGGGTGATCAGCTGCGGGCCGTGATAGATGAAGCCGGTGTACAGCTGGACCACGTCGGCCCCGGCGGCGATCTTGGCTTGCGCATCGGCGCCGCTCATCACGCCACCCACGCCGATGATCGGAAAGCCAGCACCGAGCGCGGCCCGCAATTGGCGGATCACGCGGTTACTGGCCTCGAACACCGGGGCGCCTGACAGGCCGCCCAACTCGTTGCCGCGCGGCAGGTGCTGCACCTTGTCGCGTGCGATGGTTGTGTTGGTTGCGATCAGGCCGTCGATGTCGGTCTTCTTCAAAGTAGCGGCGATCGCCTGCACCTGTGTTTCATCGAGGTCGGGCGCGATCTTCACAAAGATTGGCACGCGCCGGCCCTGCTGCTGCGTCAGCTCGCTGCGCCGCTGCTGGATGGCGCCCAGCAAGGCTTCGAGCGCGTCGTCGCTTTGCAGCGCGCGCAGGTTGCTGGTGTTTGGCGACGAGATGTTGATCGTCACGTAATCGGCATGGGCATACACGCCATCGAGGCCGATCAGGTAATCGTCGACCGCGCGCTCGATCGGTGTCGCGGCGTTCTTGCCGATGTTCAGCCCGAGGATGCCGCCGCGGCTGCGAAAGCGGCTGCGCTTGACGTTGGCGATGAAAGCATCCAGGCCTTCATTGTTGAAGCCGAGGCGGTTGATCAGGCCTTCGGCCTGCGGCAGGCGAAACATGCGCGGCTTCGGATTGCCGGGCTGCGCCTTCGGCGTGACGGTGCCGACCTCCACGAAGCCGAAGCCCATCGCGCCGAACGCATCGATGCAGCGGCCGTTCTTGTCGAGGCCTGCGGCCAGGCCGATGCGATTCGGGAACCTGAGGCCAGCCACCGTCACCGGGTCGTTGATGCGCTTCTGCGAGACCGCGCAGATCAAGGGCGTGTGCTGGATGCGGGCCAGTGCGTTCAGCGTCAGTTCATGCGCCTGTTCCGGGTCGAGGCCAAAGAGGAAGGGGCGGGTGAGGGCATAGGGAACGAGCGGCATGCGTGAGGGCGCGGTGATGAGCCGGCGGGCGTCTTGGATAATGCGGGATTGTCGCAAAGGGCTTGCCCCTTCTTCCCATGACCCAAGATGAACTGAAGCAACTGGTTGGACAGGCCGCCCTCGCGCACGTGGTGCCGGGCAGTGTTGTCGGTGTCGGTACCGGCTCGACGGTCAATTGCTTCATCGATGCGCTGGCCGGCATCAAGGACCGCATCGCCGGCGCGGTGTCGAGCAGCGAGAAGAGCAGCGAACGCTTGCGCGTCCATGGCATCGCGGTGCTCGATAGCAATGCTGTGGCCGGCATTCCGGTCTACATCGACGGGGCCGATGAGATCGATCACCGCGGCTACATGATCAAGGGCGGCGGTGCGGCGCTCACGCGCGAGAAGATCGTTGCCGACATGGCCGAGCGATTCATCTGCATCGCCGATGAGTCGAAACTCGTGACCACGCTCGGCCGCTTTCCCTTGCCGGTGGAAGTGATTCCGATGGCGGCGGCGCAGGTGGCGCGGCGATTGAAGGCGCTGGGCGGTGATGCTGTGTTGCGTGCCGGCGTGCTTACCGATAACGGATGCCAGATCCTCGATGTGCGCGGGCTGTCGATCACCGACCCGGCGGCGATGGAGCGCGACATCAACCAATGGCCCGGTGTGGTGACGGTAGGCATCTTTGCCCGCAACAAGGCCCGTGTTTGCCTGCTGGGTACCCGCCAGGGGGTGAAGACCCTGACTTTCTGATATTCCCTGGGGGGCCACCCACCGAAAAGCGCGTAACCTCGCGCCTATCGCTCTTATCCACATGATCTCAAGGAAGGACGGCCCATGGCCAAGCCAAATTATTCGTTCGAGATCGGAAGAGCACACGTCTGAACTCCAGTCA
>CAHJWV010000474.1 GCA_903643055.1 Burkholderiales bacterium
TCGGCGCGCTCGCGGCAGCGCTCCAACACGCCCTCGCGCGGGCCGAAGTTCAAGCCTTGCTCCCACGGGTAGGGCGTGTAGCCCCGATCACGCAGAAAGTGACGCAGTGGCAAGGTGCTGACGTCGGGGGCGCTCAAGCCGGGGAACACCAGCACCGGATGGCCATCGCCGTACGGCAGCTTGCGCATCCAGGGCTGGGCCGCCAGCATTGCCGCAAACTCCCACGGCGCACGGCCTTCGAGCATCAACAGCAAGGCACTCGGCGCTTTCATCGCGCGGGCCGGTTCAGCGATCGAGTCAGGCATGGCTTCAAACCCGGGCGGGCCGAAGTGGAGGTGCCTGGATGGTATCGAGCCGTTTGCCAGCGTGTCTCGTGGCGGCGCTAAGCACCCAACGCGCGCAAGGGATGCGCATGCGCCGGCCAGGGGCTGTCGAAGAAGGCCATCACCTCGTCAGGGTGAATCTCGCCGATGCGCGACGGTTGCCAGCGAGGCGCATGGTCTTTGTCGACCGCCAGCGCGCGAATGCCTTCGATGGTTTCATTTCGACCTTCCTCGCGCAGATGAAAACAGTGGCGAACCAGCCCGCGTTCCATGCGCAACTCATCAGCAAGCGTCATCGTGCGAGCGCGACGGATCTGCTCGAGGGTTACGGCCATCATCAGCGGCGAGCGTTGGTTCAACGCACCCAAACTGGCTTGGGCCCAAGGCGATGCGTCATGAGCGAGCGATTCGGCAATCGCCTGCAACGAAGGTTGGGCGAAGTGGTGGTCGATGCGATCGCGATGAGCAGCGAGCCCGCCCGGAAGCGACGTCGGTTCAGGCGAGGCTTGAGGCGTGAAGGCCCTCGCATGAACGGCCGCCAGTACCTGCGCCGCTGACGCCATTGGCTGATCGCTGAGGGCCTCGATCAGCATCGGCAGATCGGCGCTGGCCATTTGCAGATTGGCCAAGCCAGCCTCAATGGCATCGACCGCCCCCAGTACCTGACCGGTGAGCGCGAGGTACTCGCCCAATCGGCCTGGGCAGCGCGAGAGAAACCAGCCGCCGCCGACATCCGGGAACAGGCCGATCATGGTTTCCGGCATCGCCAGCCGGCTGTGCTCGGTGGCGATGCGCACCGCCGCCCCTTGCGCCAACCCATACCGCCGCCCATCGTGATGCCATCCATCCACGCGATGAATGGCTTGCGATAGGTGTGGATCGAATGATTGAGCGCATATTCCTCGGTGAAGAAGTCTTCCAGCCGTGGATCGCCGGCCAGCGCCGCCTGGCGGAAGAAACGGATGTCGCCACCGGCACAAAACGCAGGCGGCTTGCCCGCGCGCCCGCGGCCGTGAATCAACACCGCCACCACTTCGTCGTCGTTTTGCCAGGCCCGCAAGGCCGCGGTGATGTCGCGCACCATCTGCAACGACAAGGCGTTCAACGCCTGCGGTCTGTTCAAGGTGATCAGGCCGATGCGGCCCTGCACATCAACCCAAACATCATGGAGTGGCTTTGCCTGAGCGTCATTCATCTCGTGTCTTTCGATCACCCACCATGGTCGGCGCGGAGGATGCCGAGGGCAGCGCAGGGCCCTGCATCGGGGCTTGGGGCAACTCAGGTAGAAGCCTGCATGACCGCATGAAAGGCGACCCGCGCCATCGTTCGCTCTGGCCTTAACTCACAACGAACTCAGTGCGGTACCTGCCGAATTGTCGCCGCCACCTTGCGCAGCGCAATCAATTCGTTCGCGACCAATGCGCCTACCACCAGCGCACCGCCCGTGACCGCCGTGGAGCCCGGAGCTTCGCCCGCGCCCACCCATGCCCACAACACGCCGAAGATCACCTCCAGCAGACCCAGCAGCGACAACTCGGGGCCAGGGATCACACGGCTCAGCCGCACAACCAACAGACACGGCAAGGCCGATTGCGCGATGCCGAGCAGCGCCAGCAAGCCGACATCCGGCAGCGGCGCGGGAAACGGATAAGCCAGCGGCAAGGTCAGCAACGCGGAGATCACCGCACCGATCAACAGCGCCGGCGACATGTCATGGCTTTCGGTTGTATCGATGCCATGGCTCACGTGTTGCAGCACGGTCCAGTTGATTGCCGCGGCGATCGGAACCGTGAGCGCCACCAGCGTTCCGGCCCACGACCCCGCGTCACCGACACCCAGGCTGCGGCCGAACATCCAGGTGATGCCGGCACCGGCCACCGCGATCGCCACCCAGGTGCGCGTGGGCAACCGATGGCGCAGAAAAATGCGGGAGAACAACGCGGTGATCAATGGGCCGAGCGCCATCGTCACCAGCACATTGGCCACGGTCGTCATCGTCAGCGCGATGGTGAACGTGGTGAACATCGCCGCCCAGCACAAGCCCGACACCCACACCGGCCACGAGGCGTGCAACACGCCGCGCCACAGTTGCGGCCCGCGCCTCCAGCGCAGGAACGCCGCCAAGGTCAGCGCATTGAAGAAACTGCGCCAGAAAGTGACCTCGAAGCTGCCCGCCGAATCGAGGTGCCGAATGGCCACGCCTGCCACGCTCCACATCAGCGTGACGAGCACCATCAAGGCGACGGCGCGGCCATGGGTCAACGCACCGGAGAGGCGCAGCATCGGACTTCGGAGCTCTCGGTGAACGCGATTTACTCGCGAGCAGCCTTGCGGCGGTCGTGCTCCGACAGGTGGCGCTTGCGCACGCGAATGCTCTTCGGCGTGATCTCGACCAGCTCGTCGTCGTCGATGAAGTCCACACCGTATTCCAGCGTGAGGTCAATCGGCGGCGTGATCTTGATCGCGTCTTCCTTGCCGCTGACGCGGAAGTTGGTCAGCTGCTTGGTGCGCGTGGCGTT
>CAHJWV010000475.1 GCA_903643055.1 Burkholderiales bacterium
GACATCAACTACCGCCGATTCTTCGATGTCAGCGGGCTGGCCGCCTTGCGGATGGAGCGCCGCGAGGTCTTCGATGCGGTGCACGAAAAGATTTTCGGCTGGCTGGCGCAAGGCCGCGTGGCCGGGCTGCGCGTCGATCACCCCGATGGCCTGGCCGACCCGCAGGCCTATTTCGAACGCCTGCAAACACGCCATGCCGAAGCACTGCAGCAGGCCGGCCAGCCGCCGCGTGCGCTGTATGTCGCCGTCGAGAAAATCCTCGGTGAAGGCGAGTCGTTGCCCACCGATTGGGCCGCGCATGGCGACACCGGCTACCGCTATTCAAACCAGGTCAACGGCGTGTTTGTCGATGGCCGGCGCGAGGCCGACATGGACCGCGTCTATCAAACCTTCGTCCGCGCCAAACCCGATTTCAGTGCCGAGCTGCGCGAGGCGAAGCGGCTGATCATGTCGACTTCGCTGGCGAGCGACCTGCACTGGCTGACCGAGGCGCTGCACCGCATTGCGTTGGGCCATCGCACGACGCAAGATTTCAGCCGCAACCGGCTGCGGGCCGCGCTGATGGCGGTGGCAGGCGCCTTCGATGTGTACCGCAGCTACCTGGTTGTGCACGCGGATGGTCGCAAGCCGAGCGATGAGCCCGGCGCAGCGGTTTGCGATTCACCGAAGGCCGGTTTGCCAGAGACGAAACGCGCCAGCACCACGCAGCGCGATCGCCAGCGTGTCGACGCGGCCACGGCAGAAGCGATGCGCCAATGCGACCCGGGCGACCGGGGCGCGATCGACTTCCTTCACGACGTGTTGCTCGGCACCGTGCCGGGCGCCGCCGACGCCGGGGCCTTCATCGTGCGCTGGCAGCAGTTCACCGCACCGGTGATGGCCAAGGCGATGGAAGACACCGCGTTTTATCGCTATCACCGGCTCGTCTCTTTGAACGATGTCGGCGGTGACCCGCGCCAGTTCGGCTTGTCGGTGGCCGGCTTTCACGAGGCCAACCAGCTGCGTGCCCGCGAGACGCCGCACACGATGCTGGGCACCTCAACGCATGACAGCAAGCGTTCGGAAGATGTGCGGGCGCGGCTCGATGTGCTGTCTGAAATCCCCGATCGATGGCAGGACGCAACCGGCCGCTGGTCGGCGCTGAATCGAGGCGCTTCAACCTGCGGCGCGGTGGCGATCGACCGCAATGACGAATACCTGCTGTACCAGACACTGGTCGGCATCTGGCCGGCCGAACCGGTCGACGCATCGGCGCTCGATGACTTGCGCGACCGGGTGCAGGCTTATCTGCTGAAGGCCACCCGCGAGGCCAAGCGCAACACCTGCTGGACGGACCCCAACGAAGCCTATGAGAAAGCGCTGGCCGCGTTCATCGACCAGCTGCTCGGCCAGCGCGAGGGCAACCTCTTCATCGATGACCTGGAACGTTGGCTGGCGCCGGTGGCCGCCTTCGGCTTCTGGAACAGCCTGAACCAGGTCGTGCTGAAGCTGACCTCGCCCGGCGTGCCCGACCTCTACCAAGGCTGCGAGACCTGGAACTTCAGCCTGGTTGACCCGGACAACCGGCGGTCGGTGGACTTCACGAAGCTGCCCGCGCTGCTGTCGGCCAGCTTGTCGCTGTTGAGCGGCGGCCGCTTGCCCGACGAGGCCTTGACGGGGCCGAAGGGCTTGCTCGCTCGTTTGCCGGATGGCCGGCTGAAGATGCTGGTGACTGCACGGCTGCTGCATTTGCGGCGCGATCAAACGGCACTGTTTCGCGACGGTGCTTACCTGCCGCTGAGCGTGATCGGCCCGGCGGCCGACCACGTGATCGCTTATGCGCGCAGCCATCAGGGCGCCTGGGCCGTGGTCATTGCCAGCCGCCTGCTCAGCAGCGCGACGCAGCACGACCCGGCCGCCCTCGGGCCTTCCCTGTGGGCCGGAAGCCGAGTCGTGATTCCATTGCACGCCACCACCGATTGGCGCGACTCGATCACCGGCCGCACGGTGCGGGCCGTAACCGCAGGCGATGAAGAAGCCAAGCAGCGCGAGGGGCAGGGCAAGGGGCAGCGTGAGGAACAACGTGAGGGAGGCCCGAGCCACGAAGGCCTGTTGTCGTTGCCGCTCGATGAGGTGTGGGCCGGCCTGCCCTTTGCGGTGCTTGTTCCACAGTGATGACGTGATGAAATAAGCTGAAGAAATAAGTTGAACGGCGGGCGAGCGCAGCGGCGGAAGGCCGCGCCATCGCGATGGATTGGCCTTCTCGCTTTCTCTTGTCTATGCTTGCCTATCCAAATGGAGTCAATTTTTGAGCACCGTCCTCCGCCCGGCCGGCTTGTCGGCATCCCGCACTGCAAGCGCTGCGGCCAACCCGCTGCGCATCCTTTTCGTTACACCCGAATGTGCGCCGTGGGTCAAGAGTGGCGGCCTGGGTGATGTCAGCGCGGCCTTGCCGCAGGCGTTGCGGGCGCTGTGGCATGAAGTGCGGGTGCTGATGCCGGCTTATCGGCCGCTGCGCCCGTTGCTCGCCACCTCGCGCAAGCGTTACACCGTGCCGGCCGACGGCCCGTGGCCCGAGGCGCAACTGGTAGAGGTACATGCCGAAGGGCTGAACTTGTTGTTGCTCGATTGCCCTGGCTTCTATGACCGCCCCGGCAGCGCCTACGGCAACACCGACGGTGTCGACTTCGAAGACGGGCTGCGCCGCTTCGCTTTTCTGAGCCACGTCGCGGCGCGCGTGGCCAGCGGCGGCGGCGCGGCTTTCGGACTGAAGTGGAAGGCCGATGTGCTGCACGCCAACGATTGGCCCACCGGCCTGGCGATGGCTTATCTGCAAGAGATTGAGCAAGAGAGGGCGAAAGAGGGCGGCGAGCACCGAACGGCGGGCGTGTTCACGATTCATAACCTCGCGTTCCAGGGGCTTTTCCCGGTCAAGGGCGCCGCGGCCATCCACCTTCCGCAGAGCTGGCTGAACATCGAAGGTTTGCTGCACTGGGAGAAGCTGTGCCTGCTGAAGGCAGGCATCCGCTACGCCGATGCGGTGACCACCGTCAGCCCGACCTATGCGCGCGAGATCCAGACGCCAGAGATGGGCTGCGGGCTCGACGGCCTGATCCGCGCGCGCGCCGAGCGGCTGCACGGCATCCTGAACGGCATCGACGGTGCCACCTGGAACCCGGCGCATGACGCCCGGCTCACGAAACCCTACAGCGCCGCCACCTTGGCCGACAAAGCCGTCAACAAGCGGGCGCTGCAGCAGGAGGTGGGCCTGGCGATCGGCTCCGATGAAGGCGGCGGCCGCGGCCCGATGCTCTTCGGCACCGTGAGCCGGTTGACCGAGCAGAAGGGGCTGGACCTGGTGCTGGCCAACATCGACTGGCTGGTGAATGCCGGCCATCAACTGGTGATTCTCGGCCGCGGGGACGCCTCGCTGGAGCGCGCCTTGCTCGAAGCCGCCGCGCGCCACCCGTCGCGCGTGGCGGTGATCGTCGGCTTCGATGAAACGCTGGCCCACCGCATCGAGGCCGGCGCCGATGCCTTCCTGATGCCATCGCGCTTCGAGCCCTGCGGCCTGAACCAGATGTACAGCCAAGCCTATGGCACGCCGCCGATCGTGCATGCGACCGGCGGCCTGGCCGATTCGGTCGACGACGTGCCTGAGGGCCCCGAAGGCCCCGAAGGCGACGCCCGCGGCACCGGCTTCCGCTTCGACCGCACGACTCCCGAAGCCTTGCGCGGCGCGATGGAGCGCGCCGTGCGCCTCTGGCACAACCCGCCAGCCTGGTCAGCGCTGCAACTGCGCGCGATGGCCCGCGAGTTCGACTGGGAGTTCAGTGCCCGGCAATATGAGTCGATGTACCGCGGCTTGTTGACCGCTTCGGCACTGGCGGCTTGAGAGGGCGGGGCTCGTTTATCTTCGCTGCTATCGCGCGTGGCGCATGAGGCAGGTTGAACCCCGGCCTCGTTCTGACCTTTAGCTCCTCCGCTTGCTGGTGCTGGTGCTGGTGGCGCTGGTACGTCGCTGCATTGGCTCGTTCTAGCTGCACCTTGCCAGCTCATTTGGCCCGACTCCGCCCGCAGGTCGCTTGCTGCTCATAAGGTGAGCCGAACCTGACCTCTCGATTGATGATGCGATCGAGAGGTGTCGGTACCTCCTTCGTTAGCTGCGGCAGAATGCGGCCCGCGCATCGAATCACTGCCCTGGAATGGGTGGGATGGCGATGGTTTCGGAATCTGAAGGGGTGCTGCATCCCGCAGCGCCACGGGAGGAAAAAATGAACGGAAATTTCTTGTCCGGCCTGCGCGGCCGGATGGTCGCCTGTGGGCTCGTGCTGGCTGTGGCCTGGGCTGTTTCAGCCTGCGGCGGCGGCGGGGGTGATGATGGGCCTGCGCCTGTGCCGCCTGTGCCGCCTGCGCCGCTCGCCATCAGCATTCAAGCCATCGAGCCTCAATACCCGGTGGAGGGCCAGGCAGCGAGCTTTACTGCGGTAGCCAGCGGAGGCCAGGGCGTGCAGTTGACGTACAGCTGGGAATTCGGCGATGGGCAGTGGAGCAGCGACCGAACCCCGATCAATCGATACAGAGCGGCGGGCACGTATGCGGTCAGGCTGACGGTCGACGATGGGCATCAGCATAGGGCCGTCGCTACCAGCAGCGTGATTGTCGATCGCGTCAACGCGGTCATGGCGAGCGCCAGCACCATGGTGCCTAACCTTGGCCAGCAGGTCAGCTTTCGCGCCAGCGGGCAAGGCCTGGACCCACTGAGTTATGCATGGGACTTCGGCGATGGCGGGACCAGCGCCGAGAAAGATCCCACGCATGCCTTCGTTGAGAAGGGCACTTACAAGGTGGCACTGACCATGACCGATGGCCACGGTCACAGCAACCCGTCAACATTGCAAGTCAATGTGATGACCGATGCGCCGACCCTCGCGTTCAAAAAAATGCCAGAGACGATTTTCACCAACTCTTGGGGCGAATTCATCGTCGAACCCAATCTCACTGGAGACAGGTTGCTGTGGGACTTTGGTGATGGATCCAAGAATGTGTCAACCAGCTGGACGGTTCAACATCAATTCACCAAAGCGGGTAGCTACGTTATCACGGTCGTCAAGACCGACCCGGCCGGGCAAACCGCCACGGTCAGTGCCACCGTGACAGTGAAAAACCCACCAGCCCCTTCGGGCGTGACGATCTCTTCCAACCAATTGGTGGTCGGCGAAAGCGCCCTGTTGAAACTCACTGGATACGCAGGGAGCAACTACCTGCTGGACTACGCCTGGGATTTTGGTGACGGTACCCGGGCTGCTGCCACTGGGCAAAATCATGGTGCGGAACACCGCTATGAAAAGCCCGGCAGCTACGTCGTCACGCTGACCGTGACTGACACCTTTGGTCAGAGCGCTACTGCAACGGCCACCATTGGTGTGGGTGCCGCGCAGATGCTGCATCTGCTTGCCGGAGCCGATTTGCCTTCCTCCTCGGTAGATGGT